>CAZIRH010000021.1:0-24069 GCA_964541065.1 uncultured Solibacteraceae bacterium | reverse complement strand
ACCCCCTCCATGGCCAGGCGCATGCGCTGTTCCAGGCCGGCCTCGTAGCGCAGCTTGATTTCGCCGCCCGCCCCGACCACGCGCTGCCAGGGCAGCGTGTCGCCGTGGCTCCGCAGGATGCGCACCACCAGGCGTTGATACAGCGGGTAGCCCGCCGCCGCGGCCACCTGGGCGTAGGTCGCCACCTTGCCCCGGGGGATCGAGCGGATGGCGCGGCGGATGGCTGCGTCGCGCTCCTCCGACGGCGTGGCGCCGTCGCGCAGAATGCGGCGCAGCAGCTTCGGCTCCGGCTTGGCACGGGGCGTCACCCTCCCAGTGTAGTGTGAGTGGCGCCCGCAGCAACCCGGCGCCAACCCCGCGCTATCATACCTTTGATATGACCGCACCGTTGCCGAGCCGCCGGCAGTGGCTCCAAGCCGCGGCGGGAGCGTGGGCGGCGCCGGCCGCCAGACCCAATGTGCTGCTGGTGCTCGCCGATCAATACCCCGCTTACGCCACCGGGTACAACGGCGATTCGTGCGCCCGCACGCCGCACCTGGACGGACTGGCGCGCGCAGGGGCGCGGTTCGCCAACGCCATCTCCAATTGCCCGGTATGCACGCCCTACCGGGCCATGCTTCAGACCGGCCGCTGGCCGCTGGCCACCGGCATGGTGGCCAACGATCTCCGGCTGCCCGAGCGGGAGTATACCCTCGGCGAGGCCTTCCGCGATGCCGGCTACCAGACCGCGTACATCGGCAAGTGGCACCTCGACGGGCCTGACCGATGGGCTTTCACGCCGCCCGGTCAACGCCGGCAAGGATATGGGTTCTGGGCGGTCAACAACTGCAATCACAATTACCTCAACAGCTACTACTACCGGGACGCGGCTGAGCGCATTCCGATCAAGGGCTACGAGCCCGCTGCGCAGACCTCGCTGGTGCGTGAGTTCGTCCACAGCCGCGCCCGCGGCCGGCCGTTTTTCGCGACGCTTTCCTGGGGTCCGCCGCACCCGCCCTACCGGCAGATCCCCGAAGAGCTGCGCATCTTTCGGCCGGAGCAGATGCGGCCCCGTCCCAACATGCAGGGCCCGAACCTGGAGTTCCTGGCGGATTTCTACTCCCACATCGCCGCACTCGACCACGAATTGGGCCGCCTGCTGGAAACGCTGGAACGCGAGCGCATCGCCCAAGACACCATCGTCCTGTTCACGGCCGACCACGGCGACATGCTCTCCGCTCACGGCAAGTGGGACAAGCAGATCTGGTACGAGGAGTCGGTCAACGTGCCGTTCGTGTTGCGTTATCCCCGGCGGGTGCGGGCGGGCCTGGCTCCCGAGACGATGGTGGACGCCGTGGACGTGATGCCGACCCTGCTGTCCTTGGCCGGCATCGCACCGCCCAAGAGCGTGCAGGGACGCGACCTCTCCGGCGTGCTGGCGGGCCGCGCCGCAGCCGGCCGGGCGTCGCTCATCGCGGGCTACATGCCTTTCGCGCGTCAGGCCTACCACTACCCGGAATGGCGCGGCGTCCGCACCGCAACGCATACCTACGTGGAAACGCGCCAGGGGCCCCGGCACCTGTTCGACAACCGCCAGGATCCATACCAATTGACCGACCTCGCAGAGCGGCCCGCGCTGGCCGAACTGCGGGCTGGACTCGCGCGCCAACTGCGGGCGCTGTTGGCCGCAACGGGCGACCGGTTCGAACCGCGCGAGGCTTACTGGAAAAGATATCGTCTTGATATCGGCGATTTCGGCCAGGTCAGGTACACCACCGCTGCGCCGCGGGCCCCCGGAGGCCGAACATGATGAAACACGCGTTGTGGTTGTGGCTGGCGGGAATGGCGATGGCGGCCCCGCCGCGCCTGGTGGAATGGGAGCGCGGCATTGCAGTGGAGCCGCGCGGGAACCCCGGCATGACCATGTACCTGTGGTTCTATGAGTGGAACATGTTTGAAGCGCTGGCGCCCGGACCGCACACCCACGGCACGTACAAGCTCAAGCGGCGCTTCGATGCGGGAGGAGCCCGGATCACCTCGCCCGCCATCCACTTCCGCATGAAGCCCGTCTCCGACGGGGCCGAGATGCTGCTGACGGTGAAGAACCTGACCGGCTACGCATGGCCGGCGATCGCGGCCATCATTCCGTGCTGGAGCCCGGGCCGAGTGGAGGGTACGGACCCGAACAATCCGCTGCCGAGAAGCGTGGCGTTTGCCGACCGCGGGCGCGACGGCACCGAGTTCCTGTCCGAGCAGGGATTGGCGGTGCTGACCAACCGCGCCATCCATTTCAACCGTGATCTGCGCGCCGCTGCGGATCTGGCCTCTGATCACGGTACGCACGTGTTCTCCCACAAGTGGCCCACCGCGGAGGAGAACGCGCGGGCCGGGGTCCTGATCCGGCGCTCCGCCGACGGGAGGTGGGTGACAGGCATCGGGTGGGAGGACTACCTGTCGGTGCAGGGGCACAATCCCTGGAGTTGCATGCACGTAGCCGTCAGGGTAGGTCCGTTGCCGCCGAACGGTTCGAAGACGATTCGCGGCAGGATCTACCTGTTCCAGGGCACTACGGCGGAGTGCTGGCGCCGCGCGCGGCGCGACCTGCGTATCAGCGGCGAGGGTCGCTAGTGTCCTGCTTCGCAAATACCTGGGCCATGCAACCTTGTGGGACAGGCCTTCAGCCTGGCGGCGACGACAGCAGCCTCCCAGGAAATTGCGAAGCAGGACGCTAGTGTGCCCGCCAGCGCCGCCGGGCGCGCCAAGCGTGGTGGTTTTATTGTATAGTGGTCCGCGACAGGAGTCCGGAGGAGCAAGGTGCGCATGCTCTGGCCAACGCGGCAAGGCGCGTTCCGCACACGCTCTGGTCTCCTCCGGCAGCGTTCGCATCCCAAGGAGACATCTATGAGAGTAGCAGCCCGTTGGGGAGGCCCGGCGCTGGCCATCCTGCTCACCTGCGCGGTGAGCGCACAGGACTACCGGGCCAAGGTGCAGGGAGTAATCACCGATTCGAGCCAGGCCTCCGTCGCCGGGGCCAAGGTGATTCTGGCCAATGCAGCCACCGGCGTGGAGACCGTGAGGCTTTCCAGTGAGACCGGCCAGTACATGTTCGATTTCGTCGAACCCGGCACTTACAGCATCGCCGTGGAGCGCGCCGGGTTCGGCAGGTTCATCGAGAGAGATGTGGTGGTGCAGGTCCGGGGAGACGTCACGGTAAACGTTGTTCTCCAAGTCGGCGCGGTGAGCGAGAAGGTGGAGGTTGCGGACACCGCCATGGCTCTCCAGTTCAACACCAGCACGATGTCGATGACCGTGGACCGGAAGATGCTGGATGACCTGCCCGTTCTGGCGCGGAACCCGTTTTCGCTGGCGCTGCTGGATCCGGCCGTGGTCAACCGGTACACGGCCACGCGCTATCCGTTCTACATGTGGTCCTCGAGCCGGATGGACGTGGGCGGCGGCACGGACATGAAGAACGATCTGCAACTGGACGGCGCGCCGCTGCAAATCGGCACGAAGGGATCGTACTCGCCGCCGATGGACGCGGTGCAGGAGTTTGCGGTGCAGCAGAACGCCGTGGACGCGGAGTTCGGGCACAGCGACGGCGGCACGCTCAGCGTGGGGATGAAGTCCGGCACTAACGCCTATCACGGCACCGCTTACTACTTCGGCAAGAACCCCAGCCTCAACGCCGTGACCAACTCGGTGACGCGCACCCCCAACCTGAACCGGAATCACATCTGGGGCGGCACGCTCGGCAACCCTATCCGCCGCAACAAGGTGTTTACCTTCACCTCTTACGAGGCGTGGAAAACCAAGGATCCGCTCAGCAAGTTCTACACGCTGCCCACGGACCTGGAGCGCACCGGAGATTACTCCCAATCGGTGAACGCCAACGGGGCCCTGCGCACGATCTACGATCCCTCCACCAGCAAGCTGGAAGCAGGCAAGGGCGTTCGCACCCCCTTTGCGGGGAACGTCATTCCGGCCAGTAAAATGGACCCGACGGCGTTGCGCATACTCAAAGACATCTGGACGCCCGATGGCCCGGGCGACGACGCCCTGCACACCAATAATTACAAGGCCGGCTACAGCTCAGACGTGAACTACTGGAACTTCTCCAACCGCACCGATTGGAACATCAGCGACAAGTGGAAGGTGTTCGGGCGCTATAGCCGTTTCCGGACCCGGAGCGGCGAACAGAATTACAGCCCCAACCGCTCCGCCGCGCTGACCAACGGGACCGCCGGAGCGATGAACTCCCTGAACATCGCCGGCGACACGGTGTACACGCTGAATGCAACCACGGTGCTCAACGGGCGGTTCAGCTACGGCTACCTGAACGACGACTACGACGCCCCGGAGGCGAGGATCGGCGCGGACGGATTGGCGCAGTTCTGGCCCAACAATGCCTGGTACCAGCCGTACATCAAGGACATTCCGAGCATCTACTATCCTGCCCTGCTCTTTCCGGGCGGCACCGTCAGTTCTCCGACGTTTGGCAAGGCGAATTACATGTGGCAACATCCGCACAGTGTGAACTTCAGCGGCCGGGTCTCCAAGAGCTATGGCCGGCACTATCTGAAAAGCGGGGGTGATTTCCGGTTTCTGCGCGCCGATGGGGTGCGTCCCAACCTGATGAGCTTCGTTTTCGGGCCGGCGCTCACCGCCGACACGTTCCTTTCGCCGAACACCAGGCTCTCCGGCGACGCCTGGGCCACTTTTCTGCTGGGCGCGATCGGCAACGATTCGCAGGCGCAGTACATTCCGCGCCAGAAGCCCCAGTTCAATTTCAACGCCGGCTACATCAACGACGACATCAAGCTCGGGCGCAACCTGACCGTTACGCTGGGCCTGCGCTGGGAGTACGAGATCGGGCCGCGCGACCCGGAAGACCGCCTGTCCCGTTACCTGGACCTCACCAATCCCATTCCGGAGATGCAGAACAATCCTCCGAAAATGCCAGCCGATGTTCTGGCGATGCGCGGCGCCCCCTACGTATTCAACGGCGCATGGATCTTTACCGACCCCCAGAACCGGGCCATGTTCCAGACCAAGAAGACCAATCTCATGCCGCGTGCCGGCATGGCCTGGCGCCTCAACGACAAGAGCGCGATTCGCGCGGGCTTCGCCCGGTACATGGTCGTGCCGGAGATGGTGGTCGACACGCTCGGCAGCATGCCGTATCCCGGGTTCGACGCCATGACGACCGCGGCTCCCGTGCTGCAAGGCGTACCGCAAGCCAGGCTCAGCAACCCGTTTCCCTCCACCAACCCCCTGATTCTGCCGGTCGGCAAGGGTTATGGCCGCTACACCAACCTGGGCAACCCGGCAAGCTGGAACCAGAACGATTTGCGCCCGGCGGTGAGCGACCGCATCAACATCACCCTCCAGCGCGAATTGCGCGGCGGTGTGATCGCCGACGTCACCTACTTCCTCAACATGGGGCGGGACCTGCCCTACACTAAGAATCTCAGCATGGCGAATCCGGCTATCGGCTACCAGTACAAGACGCAGCTCACGCAGACTGTTCCGAACCCGTTCTACCTGTACTCGACTCCGGACAAGTTTCCCGGACAGTTGCGAAACCAGGCCTCGGTGAGCAGAGGCAGCCTGCTCGGAACCTACCCCCAGTACTCGTCGGCCCAGCAGACGAACACCAACGGCGTCCTGGACCGCTATCACTCGCTGCAAGTCAAAGCGCAGCGGGCTTTCAGCCGGGGCCTCTTCTTCACGGCCGCCTACAATTTCAGCCGTCAGAAGACCTACAACTTCTTCAACGACGACGCGATCTACGCGGGGAACTTCACCTGGCTCGACAGTAATCTGCCCCGGCACCGCCTGTCCGCGGCGGGCTCTTACCAGTTGCCATTTGGGAAAGGCCGCCGGCTGCTCGCCGACACGCACCCGGTGGCGAACGGCATTCTGGGCGGATGGAGCCTGAGCGCCATCACGATGATGAATTCCGGCAACTTTCTGCGCTTCGGCCAGGCCACGGTCTCCGGCAACCCGATCATCGGCAATCCTTCGCGGGACAGGTGGTTCGACAGCTCGGTCCTCAGCCCGCTGCCGGCCTACACGCCCCGCGCCAATCCATACCAGTATGAGGGGCTGACCGGTCCGCGGAACTGGAACGTGGATGCAACTCTTTCGAAGTCCTTCAACTTCACCGAGCGCATCCGTCTGGAGTTCCGCCTGGAGGCCTACAACCTGACCAACAGCTTCATCCCGACCGATCCGGTGGTCAACATCGCCCTCGGCACGCTCGGCAAGTCGGTGAACCAGGCCAACAAGGGGCGGGAAGTGCAGTACACCCTGCGGCTGCACTTTTGATGAGCTACGGCCGCGGCGCCGCGGCGAGCGCCGCGTGAATCTCGCGCAGCCTGGCGAGCGAGTTGAAACGGTAGTACCGATCGTAGGTGCGGACGGCTTCGGTATCCACCACGCCCTGCCCCTCGAGCGAGGCCAGGAAGCGATCGCGCTCTTCCCACTTGGCGATGGCCTGTTCGAGGAGCCGGCGTTCGGCGGCGGAGTAGCCGGAGGGCGGTTTGAAATCGACAATCCAGGTCGGCGAAGAGAAGATGCTGGGGTACTCGGTCTCAAGCTGCACCATGCCGGCGCTGCCGAGCGCGATAGTGTTCTCGGCGGCCTCGACGGTCAGCCGTGAATACACGTGCGCCTTGGCGAAGAACTCGACGCGCCCGCGCTGCGCCTCGGTGGAGCACCGCTCTCTGGCCCGGTCGAGCAGTTCGCGCATGCGCCGCCGCGAAGCGGGGTCGTAGGCGGCCAGGTAGTAGAGAGTGTTCTGCGGGGTGTAGCGGGCGCCGAGCTGCTTCACGGCGCTGCTCCAGCGTTCATCGAGCAGGTCGAAGTAGGAGCGCATGTACTGGGCGGCGGGGCCGAAAGCCGCCCGGAAGTAGTCGTCGAGCACGTCCCCGGGTTGGAGGGCGGGGTCCCACAGCAGCTTGGATGCCAGGTAGTAATTGACCCCGCTGAGCCCGAAGTCGCCGCGCGCCTGTGTGCGGAACAGCCGGATGCCCAGACGCCGGAAGCGCTGGATGGACTCGGCGATCGCGCTGGTCAGCCCGCGCGCGGGATGGTTGCCGCCCCACACGTAATACTCGTAGATCATCAGGTTGGGAGTGAGCCGCGCCCATTGCTCCAGGGCGCCGACGCGCTCCGCTTGGCGCGCCGGGTCGGCGTGGAAGTCGGCGTTGTCGGCATATTGGACCACCAGGTTGGGATGCGGTTTGACCCGCTGGGGCGGCTCCCGGTAAGCGGAGTAGGCGAGCATGAGCACGGACTTGGTGGGATGCGTGGCGGCGACTCCCTCGGCCACCGCGTTGGCGTAGGTGAACATGCGGTCGCTGATCACCGCCTGCGCCTTCCGGGCGGCGCCAGCCTCAAACGGGTTATCGCCGGTCACCTGGGTGACGCCGGTGTCGAGCTGGCGGCAGCGCTCGCACTCGCAGAAGCCCAGCCCGTCGTTGGGGCTGATGGACAGGATGCCCACCTCCGGGTGCGCGTCGAAGTAGTTCCTGGCCCACTCGATGGAGAGCCGGATGACGTCGGGGTGAGAAGTGCAGAGTTGATACTCGTGCGAGCCGTCGAACTTCGTCCAGTCGCGCTGGCGCGTGCCGTTGACGAGCGCGAAATACTCGGGATGGCGCGGTCCGTACTCGGCGGGCGGAGCGATCGCACCCCAGGCGTGAACCCCCACGGTCCTGACGCCCGCACCGAGTTTCCACTTCCGGCCGAAGACCTCGTATTCCTTTGGCGTTGCGCGTGCCCCGCGCAACACCAGGGACATCGTACGCCGGCGGAACCAGGGAGACTGGTGGAGGTCGATGGCGGGCAGGGTCCAGTCGCGGCGTTGAGGCACCTCTTCGCCCCAGGCGCCCGGCCAGAACCAGCGCACCCCGCCATAGCGTTCGAGGAACTCGTAGACGGCGAACTGGGTGCCGTCGTCGTCGCTGCCGGTGAGGAACAAGTTCCGGCCGGCAACGCGGATCACGAAGCCTTCGCGCGGGATGCGGGCGATATCGATGGACGCCTGCGCCGTGCGGGTGCGCCCGACGTGGATGGCAAACGCGCGCGGCGCCGCGCCGGATTCGGGCTGGACTGGGAAAGGCGCAGCGGTGATCCGCTCCAGATAGCGGCCCAATTCGCGCGCGGCGAAGGCAGCCGTTTCACTGGCCTGTTCCGCTACGACGATGGTGGCCTGCGGCTTGCCATCGGCTGAGATGCGGAAGGGAGGTTCCCCGCACCAGCCCGCCGCGAGGAACAGGGCCGCCAGGGCGACAGGACGAAGTATCAGCATCTGCGTCTCAATTCAAATAGGAGTCTAATACGGCCCGCACCCTCAAGTCTCGGGTACCTCGAATCGCCCCTCCCGACAGCAGTTGACCTTCCCCGACGAGGTGCACAGCTTCCTGCGCTACCAGCCCGTGGAAAAAGCCGCTCCCCGCCCAGAGGGCACCCGGTCGCGGCTCGATAACGTGTTGATCCTGCTGAGCCGCGAGCGTCAGCGAGCGGTCCGGCGTCACTTTTCCGCTGGCTGCTGCGCCAACTGGCTGCGCGCCTTCCGCGCGGCCGCGGACTTCTTCGAGCGGCACCTCGGATCCGGACGCATCCCGTGAGGACCCGGCACACAATTTAGCTTTGTGTGATTTGTGTTACAATGCCCCTGTGGACACCACCATCCGCAACCTCGATGAGACCGCCTACAGGGCCTTGAAGGCCCGCGCCGCCCTCACAGGCAGGACCATCGGAGAGGAGCTCAACGAAGCCATCCGTGTCTACCTGAACCGCCCCGGTCCGCCCACCCGCCCGGTCAGCCTGCGCGCTCTGGTGCCTGAGCCCTACCCCGACGGCAACGAGAGACTCAGCGAGGAGATCGATCAGGTGGTCTACGGGGTCTGAGCGTGATCGTCCTCGACGCGAGCTTCCTGATCGCCTTTCACAATGACCGCGACATCCACCACGGGGCGGCCCGCGCGGCCATGGGGCGGTTCCTGGCGGGCCAATGGGGGCGAGGCCTGCTGCTGGAGTACGTTTTCCTGGAAGTCGCTACCGTGCTTCTGGCTCGGCGGGGGCTGGCGGTGGCCAGCGCGGTGGGACAGCTCTTGCTGAACGCTGAGGAACTGGAGTTCGTCCCCTGTTCCGACATCTTCCTGGAAGCCCTGGAGGCCTTCCGCACTCAAGCGGGCACAACTCTGAGCTTTGCGGATTCTGCGATCGTGATCGTGGCGCGGGCGCGCACCGAGGGCCTGGTGGCCACCTTCGACGCAGACTTCCGCGCGGTGCCAGGCGTCACCGTGGTACCCGCCTGAAGAGGCTCTTCACCGGCCCCTCACCCCTCCCGAACGACCCGGAAACCCAGCAGACGCCCCAGGCGGTCGATGGCCTCGGTGTGGTCACCATAGAAGACCACCCGGTGCAGCAGGTCGCGGGTGCCGGCGCGGGGATCGACGGCGGCCGAGTAGCCCTCCAGGAACTTGCGCGCGTTCGCCACCCGTGTGCGGATCTTGGTGCGGCAGCCGCGTTCATCGTCCACGTTGCCGGTAGCTTCACCCGTCGAAAGCATGAACTTGCCCGGACCGCTGAACCGCGCCACGGTCACCGGACCGCCCGGCGGTAGCAGCACCTGCAAGGAGACGCCCTTGTGGTCCTCCAGGTGCGACCGGATGATGAACGGCGAGCCCGGGCGCCCGATGCCCTGCATGGCGGTGGCCGAGACGCAGTGGGCGTGAATGACCTCGTTGCGGCCCGTGTCGAACACCGGATCGGAGACAAAGCCCGGCATGAGAGAAAACGAGGTGACCAGAAGCTGCGTCATGGTCGCGTCCAGATCGCACTCGCACACCCCGTACAGTCCCACGTCGTTCAGCCGGGAGAAGGCGATGCACGGGTAGGCGGGCAGCTCGCCCCGGCCGAATCCGCCCAGGCAGTCGATGGCGATGGCGTTGGCCTTCTCCCTGCGCAGCAGGTCCCGGAGGGCGATGTCCAAGCGCAGCGAATTCACGATCTCCTCGCGCGCCGGCTCGACCACCCGCACGGCCGCGCGGATGAACGCCTCGCCTGCCTGCCGCGCACGCGCCGGATCCACCGCTTCGTAAGCCGCCTTGATGTCCAGGTAGGTGGGATAGGCGACGGTGGTCCCGAACTGCTTGGCAAAACCCTCGCCCGAGGGGCGTGCCGCCGGCGGCGAGACCAGCAGCACCTTGCTGTGCCGCAGGTGGTGGATGGTGCGGAACAACTTCACGTAGGGGTCCAGTTCCGCGAAATCGCTGCTGGCGACGACCTCCGCCTTGCGGCCTTGCTGGGCGAAGACGGCCTGGTGCGTCCAATCGTGCCCGGCGTAGGGTTTCGAGAACAGCAGCACCGGCTTGCCGGCCTCAAACAACTTGTCGAGCAGCCCCCGCACGCCGTGCGAGATGTTGATCGCCAGGATCACGTCGGCGTCGGCGGCGGCTGCGATCCACGCGGCCATGTCCGCGCCCGGCTGGAGCAGCTCTCCGCCGGTCAGGCGGATCTGGCCCGGACAGCGGCGCTCGAGTTCCGCCAGGCGCGCCTCGATGTCGGCCATCTCCTGTTTTAGGTTCAGGTCGGGGCGCGGCCAACTCGCCTGGCGCGCCGACAGGTAGACGCGGTGAACGACGGCCGGGCCCGCCCAGGGACCGTCCTCGCCGGCCTCTCCGGCAGCCCGCGCCCACCCGACGCCCAGGCCGGCGGCGGTGGACATCACGAAGCGGCGGCGACTGAGAAAGGATACGCTCGGCATGGCACCATTATGACGCCGGAGCCGGACTGCCAGCCAGCGCCGCGCTTCGCCGCGCGCGCAGCGAAGCGGGCCGGCCCGTGGGGACACTGCTGCTGCCCTGAGGCTTGGAGAGGACGAAGGAGAACTCGAAGTCGCCGTCTTTTGACTTGCTTGAGAGTGCCACGGCGTGGACCTGCTGCTGGTAGACAGGGATGGTCAGTGTTGAAGGGAGCCGGGCCAGTCCCTCGACCGATTCCTCCCGATAGCCGAGAATCCGGAAAGTGAGCAGCCCTTGTGGCGGCGCCTCGAAGCTGCCCTCGGGCCGGTCGGCCGGACCATACGCGTAGCGCCCCACGTCGTCCGTGTACGGCTTTGCCGGCAGCCGGAACACGCTGCGTTTTTCCAGGAAGACCTCAAACAGCCAGCGCACCGCGCCCGGCGCGCCGTCCTGGAACACCCGCATTTCGTGGAAACGGAGGTGAACGGCACCAGCCGGCGAGCGGGACAGCGACACGCTGCAAAGGAAATCGCCGTGCCTCCTGTTTCCGCTGAGCGCGGTGAGCGGCACCGTGCGGCTGACCATGGACAGGCCGCCGAAATCCGCGGGCAGCGTCAGCACGCCCTCGACGCTCGAAGGCCGGTATCCCAGAACCCGTAGCTGCGAATCGGGGGTCAGCAGGACTGGGGCCGGTGGAACCGCGGGGCTGACGGGCGGCCTATCGTTGTCATAAGGCTGGTCCGGAATCCGCATCACGATGCCGTTGTTGACCAGCACGTCGAATCTCCAGTTCGCCTGCCCGGCCTCCCCGTCCTCCCGCACCCGGACCTGCTCCAGTCGCAGGGAATTGGGTACGAGCTGCCTGCCTCGTTCGTACCCCAGGACTTCCTGGAACACGTGCTGCACGCCGACCGGCGCCCAGGTGGGTTGAAGCGGAACGGTGAAGGATTCCGTTCGTCCCGGTTTAAAGGTCCCGAAGACCTGCGCCACGCGAAACCCTGGCACCGAAATGACGAAACGGTGGATGCCCGGGGGTACTGGCAGGCGAATGGTGGGACCCTCCACCGAATACCTGGCGACAAACTGTCCGGTCTGCTGGCTCCAGACCTCTACGGTAGCCGGAGGACCGGTTCCCTTCCCCGCCTCGGGGCCGCTCAGGTAGATGACCGCCCAGGCCCGCTCGTCCACGCGCTGCATACTGAAGGCTGCCGGTTGCAGCCTGAACGGGCTCGCTCCCAGGATCTGCGCAGAGCCATCCTGCGCCCGAACCGCGGCGGGGGCGTTGGTGGAGGCGGTCTTGTACGCGGTGTTGGGCTCCAGCGTGACCACGAAAGAGAATACGCTCGCGCCCAGGTAGAAAGCCTTCAGCTTGTTGTCGGCGTCGAACAGCCACGTCAGAAACAGCGCCAGCGCCAGCACCAGCAGGAACGCCAGCAGGTTGCTGTTGGGAAGGCTGAAGACCTGGTTGACGAGATAGGCGACGTTGTTGAGGGTGGGCTTGGTGGGGTTCCTGGCGGCATCGGAAATGACCATCACGATGGCGCCGAAGGTGGCGGGGCACAGCACCCCCCATTTCGGCCAGCTCAGGATCGTTTTCAGGATGGAGGTAACCGGCATAGCGGCCTCCCGAGGAAGTATATGGCCCGATTGTACCAGCATTCCCGCTGGGACCACCGGGCTGATGACGTAGTCGCCCGCTACTTCGCCCCCAGGCCGATCAGGGCGATGCCCGCCAGGATCAGCCCCAGCCCCACCAACTTGTTGCGGGTCAGCGGCTCGTGGAAGAACAGCCGCGACCACAGCATGGTCAACACGTAGCCCAACGAGACCATGGGGTAGAGCACGCTCAGCTCCCCGCGCCGCACGCCCAGGATGAAGAAATACGAAGAGGCCAGATACAGCGCCACGCCGGCCGCCAGGCGGTAGTTCAGCACCAGGTAGCGCAGGCCTTGATCGAGCTTCCCCGCCCCCGCTTTGAGGTACACTGCGCCGAACGAGCCGACCAGGGAGGCCGTCAGCACCAGGGCCATCGAGGAAGCCGGGGTCCTCATCTCTTGCCGTCCCTCCCCAGCACCGCCACGCCCACCACGATGGTGACGATCCCCAGCGTGCGCGCCCAGCCCAGCGATTCCCGGAAGAAAAAGACCGAAAGCCCTGCCACCCACACATAGTTCAGCGAGATGATGGGGTACAGAATGGAGAGCTCTTCGCCCCGCAGCGCGAAGACAAATAGGACCGTCATCAGCCCGTAGAGAACGTAGCCAATGAAAATGGGCGGGTTGGTCACCATGGCCCACGGGCTGGCGTTCTGTCCCAGCGTGTTGGCGCCCAGCTTGATGAGGATCTGTCCCACCGCCCCCAGGATGGTGCAGCCGAACATCAGGGCCAGGGAACGCCGGCGCGCGGCGGCCCGGCGCGCCTGCTCCGGGCTGGTCACGGCGGTTTCGCTCAACACTCCTCCTGCTCGATACATCATAGCGTGGCAGTGTTGTTCCTGCCCGTGCCGGGACCACGGCACAGCCAGCGGAGAAACACTAGATCTCGAGCTTCCCGTCGAACACCATGTCCTTGAGCCTGAACTTGCGGCGGATCTCGGTCGAGCCGAGCTTCACGTGCACCTCGATCTCGTTATCCTCGGGGGTGATGAGGTGGCTGCCGGGCTGGGTCTTGGGGAAGAACAGGTAGAGGTTGGCGCCGCGCTGGTCGCGGTCGGCCTTGACATCTTCGGCCTCGATGGGGGATCGGCCCTTGATCTTGAGCAGCGCGTCGGACTTCATCTTGGCCGGGTTGCCGCGCACGGCCATGGGTGGCAAGCCGGCAATCCCCACTATGTAGTTCGTCTCCTGGCGTGCCAGGATCTTGGCCGCGTCGGGAGAGCTGGCCGCCTCGGCTCCGTACCGCAATCGGACCACGGCCTGCTTGACGGGCAAGGCGGTGTGGAAGCGGACGATCACCGTCTGCGTGGGTGGCGCCTGCGGCGTGTCCAGGCCTCCGCCCCGCGCGCCGCCGCCCAGGTTGCCCTCGCCCTCGAAGCCGCCCGCTCCTCCGCCCGCAGAAGGCATGGACATCCCGCCACCGCCTCCTCCTCCGCGCCGTCCTCCTCGGCCGCCGCCTCCGCTCATCGGCCCGCCGCCGCCCGCCCCTTCCAGACGGACCTCCACCGGGCGCGCCCACGGCGAATCCCTCAGCATCTTCTGGGCCTCTTTGTCGCTCCAGTCGGTGTACTTCCTCTCCTTCCAAAAATCAGCCGCCCAGAGCGCCACGGCCGCCAGGCCCAGGCTCACCAGGATCGCCAGCCAGGTCTTCTTCATGATGGTCTCCGATCGCCCACGGCTCACAGTATATACTGCCCAGTGGAAAAGGGGGTATCCGATGCGCCGGATTTGTCGTGCCGCCTGGTTGTGGCCGTTGCTGCTGGCCGCCGAAACGCACAAGGTCGTCCCCACGGCCTACTACCACACTTTCTCCCGCGCTCATCCGCCGGTGGCCCGCCTGCGGCCAGGCGACACCGTGCTCACCAGGACCATCGATGCCGGCGGCCAGGACGAGCGCGGCGTGCGCGTGGCGGAACCCAGTAACCCGCTCACCGGGCCGTTTTACATCGAGGGCGCCGAGCCGGGCGATGCTCTGGTGGTCCGCATCGACCGCCTCCGCATGAACCGCAACTGGGGCTGGACCAGCTTTCGGTTGCTGCTCACCGCCCTGACCCCGGAGCATGTCGAAGGCCTCTACTCGGACCGCTACAAGCCCGACCTGCTGCGCCCGGGTCGCGCCAACCTGGTGCCCTGGGACATCGATCTGGAGCGCCGCAGGGTGCGCCTGCGCGAGCCGGCCAGTTCCCGGCTCGAGCTGGAATTCGCGGCCCAACCCATGCTGGGGTGCGTGGGCGTGGCGGCGCCGGGCGAGTCGGCCCCCAGCTCGGCCATCTCGGGGCCTTACGGCGGCAACCTCGACTACAACGAGATCGGGGAGGGCGCCACGCTGATCCTGCCGATCTACCACCCTGGGGCGCTGTTTTTCTTGGGGGATGGCCACGCCTTGCAGGCGGATGGCGAGCCGCTGGGCACGGGGGTCGAGACCTCCATGGAGGTGACCTTCACCGTGGACCTGCACAAGCAGGCCGGGCCCGCGGGGCCGCGCCTGGAGACCGCCGAGCACCTCATCAGCGTGGGCAGCCAGCCGGAGTTCGCCAGTGCGCTGGACCGCGCGCTCCAGATGGCCACCACCGATATGGCGCGCTGGCTGGTCAAGGACTTCCGGCTGGAGCCGTGGGCGGCGCACCTCCTGATCGGTCTGGAGGGCCGCTACCAGGTGGTCACCGTGGCTGGCTCGATGGCCCTGAAGGTACCGCGGCGCGCGCTGCCGCGGCGCTGAGCGCCCCCGCACTGGGGCCTACGGCCTGGGTCTCTTCCCGCGGCCTTTCTTCGAGGCGCCTTCCTCCGGGGCTGGCGCCGCGGGGTCGATGGTGGAAAGGACCTCCTTAAAAAGGGCCTCCTTCTTGGCGTCCTTCTTGGGGGGGATCTGCGCGTGGCGGTAGTCGTGCTCGTTGTAGCAGGTCCGGCAGCGCATCTTGGCGGGCTGTCCCCCCATCATCGACACGATGGCATGGTTGGTGATCATGCGGCACTTCGCGCAGTAGTCATCTATGACATCACCCAACCGCAGGTCCGGCATGGCACCCTCCGCTGGTGAAGTATACCAGAAAGCCGCGCGGTCAATGGCTCAAGGTATCATCGGCATATGGCGCGTCCTGAGGGCAACGGCGAGGAAATCGCCAGGCAGATCGAGGAACTGCGCCGGACGCTGCGCCGCCACGAGCATCTCTACTACGTCCTGGACCGGCCCGAGATCAGCGACGCCGAGTACGACCAGTTGATGAACCGGCTCCGCGCGTTGGAGGCCGCGCATCCCGAGCTGGTGACGCCCGACTCGCCCACCCAGCGCGTGGGAGGCAAGCCGCGCGAGGGCTTCGTCAAGGTGACGCACAGCTCCGTCATGCTGAGCCTGGACAACGCGCTCAACGAAGGCGAGCTGCGCGACTTCGACCGGCGGGTGCGGCAACTGCTGGGCGGCGCTCCGTACGGCTACGTGGCCGAGCTGAAGCTGGACGGGCTGTCCATGGCGGTCCACTACCGCGGCGGTCTCCTGAGCCAGGCGGTGACCCGGGGCGACGGGGCCATCGGCGAAGACGTCACCGAGAACGCGCGCACCATCCGCTCGCTGCCCCTGCGGGTGACGGGCGGCCCGCCGGAGTTTGAGGTGCGCGGGGAAGCCATCATCACCCGCGGCGCCTTCGACCGGCTGAACCTGGAGCGTGAGCAGCAAGGCTTGCCGCACTTCGCCAACCCGCGCAACGCCGCGGCCGGCTCCATCCGCATCCTCGAGCCGGCCATTACCGCCTCGCGGCGCCTGGACTACTTCGCCTACTTCCTACTGGTGAACGGCGCGCCGCATCACGACAGCCACTGGGAATGCCTGGAGACGCTCGCCCGCATGGGCTTCAAGGTGAATCCCCGCCGCCGCCTGTGTGCGGACCTCGAGGAGTTGCTGGGTTTCTGCCGGCAGTGGGAGGAGAAGCGGGAGGAGCTGCCCTACGCGATTGACGGGGTGGTCGCCAAGGTCGATTCGGCAGCTCAGCAGAGGGAGTTGGGCTGGACCGCCAAGGCGCCCCGCTGGGCCATCGCCTTCAAGTACGCGGCGCAGCAGGCCGAGACCGTGGTCGAGAACATCACGGTGCAAGTAGGCCGCACCGGGACGCTCACCCCGGTGGCGCACTTGAGACCCGTCGAGGTGGGCGGCGTGACGGTCTCGCGCGCCACCCTGCACAACGAGGACGAGATCCAACGTTTGGGCCTCGAGATCGGCGACCGGGTCCTCATCGAGCGTTCGGGCGACGTCATCCCCAAGGTGGTCCGCGTGACCGAGCAGGGCCACGAGCGGCGCCCCTTCCACATGCCCAAGGAGTGCCCGGTGTGCGGCGGCGCGGTCGTCCGCGAGGAAGGCGAGGTGGCCAGCCGCTGCATCAACACCAACTGCCCGGCGCGCCTGAAGGAATCCATCCTGCACTTCGCCGCACGCGGGATCATGGACATCGACGGCCTGGGCGAGGCGCTGGTGGATCAGTTGGTGGATCGGGGGCTGGTGACCAGCGTGGCCGACCTCTACCGGCTCACCGCGGAGCAACTCGTGGACCTGGAGCGCATGGGGAAGAAGTCCGCCGAGAAGCTACTGCGCAACATCGAGGCTTCGAAGCAGCAGCCGCTGCCGCGCGTGCTGCACGCCCTGGGCATCCGCTTCGTCGGCGGGCGCACCGCCGATATCCTCGCCGGAACCTTCGGCAGCCTCGACCGCATCGCCGCGGCCGCACCCGCAGAGCTGGTGGTCGCCGAGGAAGTGGGCCCCAAGGTGGCCGAGAGCATCTGCCGGTTCTTCCAGGAGCCTCGCAACCAGGCGCTCGTCGAACGCCTGCGCGACGCCGGACTGCGCTTCGAGCACGAGATCACGCGGAAGGAGGGCGGGCCGCTCGCGGGGCTCACCTTTGTGCTCACCGGCACGCTCCCCTCGCTGACCCGCGAGGAGGCCAAGGCCCGCCTCGAGGCCGCCGGCGGCAAGGTCACCGGCTCGGTCAGCAAGCAGACCAATTACGTGGTGGCCGGCGCGGAGGCCGGCTCCAAGCTCGACAAGGCGCGCGCCCTGGGCATCCCGGTGATCGACCAGGAGAAGTTGCTGGACCTGCTCCGCGAGTGAGCCTCACCTGCGACCGCCCATCCCGGCACCTGCTACCTCCGTGGCTTCAGTGCGAGGCTTTGTGAGCGCGGTGGAAACTGGAGATGGCGAATCCCGCCATCATCGCCACGAACAGGCCGGTCAGCAGAACGCGGAAGAAGCTCTCCGCATCGCCATCGAACTCACGCACGCTGCGGACGGCGGAGGGAATCGCCCATAGCGCCAGCACCAGGAACACGAATCCAATGACTTGATTCCACAGGACGCGCAGCGGGCGGATGACGGCCGGCAGGACGTGGTGGAGGAACTGGCGGCCGCGGGTGACGAGCGACATGCGACGATTCCAGTCCTCATGGTAGCAGACCGGGTGCGGCCCTTTCTCCCGCCAGTTCCAGGCGCGCACAGCCGATAATGTAGAGTGGGGTTTGTGCCGCACCGGCAGGAGAACTACAATCAGGGCGGGTTCTTCTGAGGTGTTCGAGGAGCGCGGCGCCGGGGCCGAGCCCCTTGGGCGCGAGGATGGTATCCTGGAGGTAGCCCGCAGAAAGGGGCGGAAGGTGGAAGAGAGACTGCGGAAGCTGATGCAGGAGCTGGGAAACGCGATCAACGAGTCGCTTTCCGAGTCTGACCGCATCGCGGAGGCCATCGGCGAAATCCGGCGCGCCGGCTACGACGTGTTCCTGGTCCTGGAAGCGACCATCGGATTCAACCGGCGCCAGGACGGCGCCGAGGAAGACCTAGGGAGCGAGGCGGAACCGCAGGAGCGCGCCCCGCGGGAGCGCGGCTTCGAGTCCCGCACCCGGGTCAGGTGGACCTCCCAGGACCAGAAGTTCCTCAAAGCCCTCCGCATCTCCCTCGACGAGGAGGCCCGCTAAGCACCGCGGCGCCGTCTGCCCGATCCACCACCGTGCCAGCCGCTCAAGACAGCAGTTCGGCGTAGACCGACCAGGTCTTGGCGACGGCGGCCTCCCAGGTGAACGAGGCGGCCCGCTCCCTGCCGCGCACGATCAGCTCCTCGCGCAGCTCCTGCCGGGTGGCCAGTTCGAGCAGGGCCGCGGCGATGGCCTCCACATCCTGGGGGTCCACCAGCAGAGCGGCGTCGCCCGCCACCTCGGGAAGCGCGGAGCGGTTGGAGGTCACCACTGGCACGCCCCAGGCCATCGCCTCGAGCACGGGCATGCCGAAGCCTTCGTCCAGAGAGGGGAAAGCGAGGATGCGCGCGCGGCTATACAGGCGGGCCAGTTCCCCGGCGGCAACGTAACCGAGCACCTGGATTCTGTCGCGCGCCGGGGAGCGGTCGATGTCCCGCAGGATTTCCTGCGCGCCGAAGCCCAGCGCGCCTGCCAGGACGAGCCGCCAGGGGGGGCCGAGCCGGGAGAAAGCCGCGACCAGGCGCGCAATGTTCTTGCGGCGCTGGACAGCGCCCACGTGCAGGACGACGTTGTCGCGGTGGTGCGCGTGCGCGCTGCCCGGCACGAGCCCCGGAGGCAGCCGCACCCCGTGATGGATCACCCGCAGCCGGGCCCGCTCCACTCCGAGCAACTGCTCGACTTGCCGCGCCGTGAACTCCGAGACGGTCACGATCCGGTCCGAGTGCTCGGCCGCGTGCTGCGCCTGCTGCCGGAACCGCCGGCGGAATTCAGGCGAGGAGTACTCGCCGGTCAGCACGAACAGATCGTGGAAAGTGGAGACCATGCGGCGCAACCGCACCGTGGGGAGCCGCTGGTTGAGCCCGTGGAACAGGTCGGCCGAGCGCGGCACCAAAGGCTCGTGCAGCAGGCGGCGCCGGGCGTTGCCCGGCAAGGAAAGGGCGAAGGAAGCGAGCCAGCGGTGGGGGCGGTAGCAGAAGTCGAAGTCAGCGTCGGGGCGTGCGTGGGTCACGCCGGCAAGGATCTCGCGGGAGTAGACACCCACGCCCGAGAGGTTCTCTCCCAAGCTGTAGGTGGCGTCCAGGGCTATGCGCACGGCTCAGGGGATATGATAGCGTCACGCGGACCGGCAGGGAGGCTTCAGGCGCTCAGCGCCTCGCCGGCCGTCCTGCCGGCTGTGTTGCCCTGAACGAAGAGGTCAAACTGCTGGAAGAGCAACTGCACCGGGCGGTAGTCCGCCACGGGGAAAATGACCGAGTTGATGGCGACCGGAAGGAGAATGGTGCGGCCGACCACCGTAACGGTCTTCTCGAGGCGCTGACCGGCAACCCGCTCGACCTCTTCCCGCACGTCCTTTGGTGAGCCCCTGCGCTCCAGCAGCGCCAGCAGGGAGGGCCCGCTCCACCGGAAGAGCGCGTCGCTCCTGGAGAGGTGTTGAGCCACGTGCTGGCTGACCATCAGCAGGACTTGATCCCCGGCGGAGTAGCCGAAGCGCATGTTGATCAGCTCCAGTCGTTCCACGACGAGGAGCACCGCATAGACCGGGCGGTTCCCCTGGCTGATCTCAAGGAGCAGGGTCTCGGCCGCAGACCTGCCCGGCAACCCGGTTACCGGGTCGGTGCGGTGTTCCTCTCTGGGTGGCGGGACAGAGGGCGCCAGGCGCTCCTGTGACTTTACGAGCTCGGTTCTCATCTCCGAGACCGCCCGCGCGGAGTGCTCTTTCTGGCGAACGATCTCGCCGCGCAAGCCCTCCAGACATTCCGACAGGCGCAAGCGCGCGGTCTGAAAATCCTCCACCATCGAGGCCTTCTGCAATTGTCTCTCGATGGTTTGCAGGCGGGCCACGCCGGTTTGGCTGCCGCTGGCGTAAGTGGCCATGGCCTTGGTGAGCATGCCGACCATGGCTTGAAGTTCCGAGCACTGAATGTGAATGAATCTGGAGGTGCGGCGGTTGTAGTCCTCGAGGGCCTTGACCACCGTGCCCGCCGCCACCAGCACCTCGGAGGGTACAGGCCGCTCGCCCAGGCTGTCCTGGGTCTTCCGCACGTCCGCGCGGAACCTCTCATAGTCCTCCGCGTCCCCCTTGACCGCGTGGAGCTCGATGCCTTGCAGGATCAGCCGGACCATCCGCAGCAGCGCCTCGCTCAACTGCTCCGGCCGGCTGTCGAGAAATCGCTTGATTGAGATGAACATCCCCGTTCGCTTGTATCGGCAGATGGCCGCCCGGTGTTTATGGCCGTCCCGCTCACTGCCCCACCGGCGTGAGCTTGTACCGCTTGAGCCTCCGATACAGGGTGGTGCGGCCGATACCCAGCAGGTGCGCGGCCTGGGCCCGGTCGCCCTGGGTGTGCGTGAGGGCCTGGAGGATGGCCTGTCGCTCGGTCTCCTCGAGCGTGGGAACCGCCGGGGCGGGTGGAACCACGGGGGGCTGGTCCGGTGGCAGCGGCGCTGCGCCGGCCCGCCGCAGGAACTGCTCGGCCTGAAGGGCATGCCGGCTGGTCTGCAAGCTGCTGGGCAGGTCGGCCACGTGCAGCACCGGTCCGGAATTGATGGCCACCATGCGTTCGATGCAGTTCTCCAGTTCCCGCACGTTGCCCGGCCAGTCGTAGGCCATGAGGGCCTCCAGCACCTCGGGGCTGAGGCAGTGGCGGCTCCCGTATTGCGCCAGGAACTGGTCCACGAGCGCGGGGATATCCTCGCGGCGCTCGCGCAAGGGCGGCAGGCGGAGGGCCACCACGTTGAGCCGGTAGTAGAGGTCGCGCCGGAAGCGGCCGCGTTCGACTTCCCTGGCCAGGTCGCGGCTGGTGGCGGCGATGACCCGGAAGTTCGCCTTGCGGCGCGTCACCGAGCCCACCGGGCGGATCTCCTTGTCCTGAATCACGCGCAGCAGCTTCACCTGGAGTCTTAAGGGCAGCTCGCCAATCTCGTCGAAGAAGGCGGCGCCGCCCTCCGCCACTTCCAGCAGGCCCAGCTTGGCGGCGACCGCGCCGGTGAAGGCGCCGCGCTCGTGGCCGAAAAGCTCGCTCTCCATGAGCGTGCCCACCAGGGCCGAGCAGTCGATGGGCACGAAGGGGCCGCTGGGGCTGACGTGGTGGATGGCGCGGGCGACAACCTCCTTGCCCGTGCCGGTCTCGCCCAACAGCAGGACGGGGGACTGGGTGCGTCCCAGCTTCTGGATCATCCGCCGGATCTCGCGGATGCGCGGGGACTCTCCCACCAGGTCGGGGCTGTCTGGAACGGGTTCAGACACGGCGGCTAACTACTATAGTGCGGGTGAGGGGGGATCCAGTCTCACCACAAATGCCTGATCGAAGCGGGCGCGGAGCTGGCGGGCCAGGGCGGCGGCCGCCTCCGGCGTGGGCTCCTGCCCCACCAGGACCCGCCACAGCGGCGGATCCCCGTCCCGCCACTGGAGTCTGGCGGGCTGGCGCAGATGCTCCGCGGCGCGCCGCTGGCGCTCCGCATTGGCGCGCTCGCGGAAGGCGCCGATCTGCACGGCGAAGCAGCACCCGGAGGAACGGGCGGGCAGAGACAGCACCTCCAGCCGCACCTGGGTGGTGCCGGGGCCCAGCATGTGGATCCGGCGGGCGGCCGCGCGCGACAGGTCGATGATGCGGCCCTCGACGAAGGGGCCGCGGTCGTTGATCCGCACCTGGACCGTGCGGCGGTTCTCCAAGTTCAGCACGCGCACCTGGGCGCCGAAGGCCAGGGTGCGATGTGCGGCGGTGAGTTTCTCCATGTCGTAGACCTCGCCGTTGGCGGCGCGCCGGCCGTGATAGGGATGCCCGTACCAACTGGCCAGGCCCACTTCCGTCCACCCCGCACTGGGAGTGGCGGGCACGCTCACGCGTTTCCGCTTCGCGCATCCCGACAGCAGCAGCGCGCCGCTCACCGCCGAGACACAGAGCAGGCGGAACGTGAGGGTCCTCATCTCGCCGCACCGGCTCATCGCTCCCAATCTAACCGCGGATCGCTCCGGACGCAAGAGTCGCCTGCGCCGGGGCGAAACATTTCCGCCCGGCGGCGTTTTTGCGATCCTCCCGGACGGCTCATCAGCGCTCGGATGCATTTTTCTCTTGACTTTCTGCGCGAACAACCTTATATATGAATCACGATGCGATCTTTTCCAGATCGCGCAATTCGATGTCAAGGGAGAATCAATCGATGAAGAACGCAACCAAGAAGGCTGCCAAGCCGGCGAAGAAGAAGGCTGCTCCGAAGAAGAAGAAGTAGTCGGCTGCCAGCAGAGTCGAACAAAGTTTTGGCTCAGGCCCCGAAGGCTCGGGGCCTTTTTCATTTGGGGCCCCGCGCGTGCGGGGCCTTTCTCATTTCGGGCCGTCCTGGGCCAGCAGCAAGGTGCGGAAAGTCTCTCCCATGCCCGCCAGCAGGGTCTTCAACTGGAGCCGCCGCCGCAGCCGCTCCGGTTCGGTTTGCGCCGTGAGCACGGCGGCGAAGGCGTCTCTCTCCCCAGCGGCCAGCAGCGTCTGGGCCAGGGATTCGAAGCGCACCCGGCGGAACCCGCGGGCGGCGGCATGCTCCTCCAGCGCGGTGAAGCAGACGTGGGCGGTGATGTCCTGCTCGCCCGGATCCGCCAACACATCCTCGAGCGCGGCGTGCCGGCGGTAGCTCATCAGCGTGCCGGCGGGAAAACGCGCCGACTCGCGCGTGGTGTACCCGTAGTCGATCACCAGCAGGTAACCGCGCTCGAGCCGCCGGGCGATCTCCTCTACCCAGCCGAAAGCCCGCAGGTTCACTTCCGCGCGGCCGCCCTCCTCGAGCGAGGGGTGGTAGCGTTCCAGGTAAGCGGCCGTGGGAGGATCCACCGGCTCGGCTTCCACCCACACGAAGCGCTCCCCGCACCAGCCCACCCGCATCTGTCGCAGCTCGCCCTGGCGCCGCACCACCACCGCCACCGGGAGCGCGTCGAAGAACTCGTTGGCCAGGACTACTCCGCGGAAGCGCTCCGGCAGCGATCCGCGGTCGAGGTCCACGCCGCGGTAGGCGAACTCGGTGAGAGCAGGTTCCATGTCCCCGCGGCCGGCGCCCAGTTCGACCACCGTGAAATCTTCCGGGCGCCCCATCTCCTCGAGCCGCGCCCGGATGTGCGCCGCCATCAGCAAGCCGAAGACGGGCTGGAGCTGGGAGGCCGTGTAGTAGTCGCCCCGGCGCCCGAAGGGGTCGCGCCCGCGCCGGTAGTATCCGCATTCGGGGTGATAGAGCGCCAGCTCCATGAAGCGCTCGAAGATCATCGGCCCGGTGTGGAGAATCTCGTCACGGATGAGGGCAGCCAGCGGCGTCACGGCGGTGCTACGCTACGATCATAAACGATGGGGCTTCGGCGGCGCCGCTGAACCGTGAGCCTTACTGTTATGATCGTCTCCAGGGGTGCGAGGCCTATGCTCGAAGTCAGATGCAACCAGGGGTTGGACACAGTGGAAGGCCCGCTGCGCAGGGCTGCCCACAGGCATGGCGCGGGCATTCTAGCGGTCCAGGCGGTGGGCCAACTGCTGCGCGAGAAGGGCGCGCCGGTATCGCGGGATGCCCTGGTGTTCTCGATCTGCCACCCGGAGCTGTTCGCCGCTCTGCTGGAGGCCGACATCCGTGCCGCGGCTCTGCTGCCCTGCCGGGTGGCCGCCTATGAAGAGGGCGGTCAGGTGGTTCTGGAGGCCATGTCGCCGGCGGAGTTCGGGCGGTTGTTGAATCGCCCGGACCTGGTGCAGTTGACCGGGCCGATGGAG
>CAZIRH010000020.1:0-24221 GCA_964541065.1 uncultured Solibacteraceae bacterium | reverse complement strand
GGCGTACCTCGACAGGGTGCGCTCACGCGACTGGGAGGACGAGCCCTGAGAGCCATTTGAGCTAGACTGAAGAATCACGCCATCGCGGCAGGTTAGGATTGACGGGCGTTCTCCTGGCGGTTGTTCTTCTGGCAAGCGGCGCCGCGCGTCCGGCGGGCGCGGCGGAGCCGGGCCAGCTTGACGCCAGTCCTGCGCTGTTCAGCGTGCTGGCCGCCATCAATGCCGCAGGCTACGACGCCGACCTGGATTCCACCTCCAATCACCCCTTGCGGTTCGCGGTGCGGCGGGAACTGGCGTCGCAGAAGGTCCCCAGCCTGACGGAGCTCAAGCGGTTCTTCGCCGCGCACCGCCAGAAAGACTGGACCGCGGAGCTCAGCCAGTACGTCTCTTTTGCTTTGAGCGTGGACGGCCCGCCCAACTTCAAGTATCGGTTCCTGACGCACCAACTTCCGCCCGACGTGCGGCCCTTGGACGGTCTCGACGCCCTCCTGCGGCGCTTCTACAAGGAAGCGGCGCTGGAGACGCTGTGGCAGAAAGCGCAACCGGCTTTCGAGCAGGCCATCGCGCGCTATCAGCAGCCGGCGGCGCGGGCGTTGCTGGAAGTCAACGCCTACCTGCGCAGCTCGAGCAGCGGCTACCTGGGCCGGCGTTTCCAGGTCTACCTGGACCTGCTGGGCGCGCCCCGCCAAGTCCACACGCGCAACTACATCGACGACTACTACATCGTGCTCACCCCGTCGCCGGAGCCCCAGGCCGGGGACATCCGCCACGCCTACCTGCACTATCTGCTCGATCCGCTGGTGGGCCGCTACTCCGAGCAGTTGAACAAAAGGAAGGCGCTGCTCGACTACGCGCTCGGTTCGCCGCTGCTGGAGCAGCACTACAAGCAGGACTTCCTGCTGCTGGCCACCGAGTGCCTGATCAAGGCCGTCGAGGCCCGCTTGAGCCGGAAACCGGCGCTGGTCGAGCAGGCCTTGCGCGAGGGCTTCATCCTGGCGCCGTATTTCGCCGCAAGCCTGCCCGCCTACGAGCGGCAGGAGCAGTCCATGCGCTTCTATTTCGGGGAGCTGGCTGACGGCATCGACTTGAGGAAAGAAGAGCAGCGGCTGGAGAAAGTCGAGTTCGCCTCTGAGCGCGCGGTGCGCACCACCAGGCCGGCTCCCGCGCCGCCCCAGCCGGAGCCCACGCGGCCCGAAAAGAGCCTGGAGGAGGCCGAGCAGTGCTACGCGAACCGCGAACTGGAGAAAGCCAGCCAGGCCTACCGGCGCGTGCTCGAGGAGACGCCCGAGCGGTCTCTGCACGCCCGCGCCTATTACGGGCTGGCGCGCATCGCCGTGTTACAGAAGAACCCCGAGGCCGCCGAGAAGCTGTTCCAGAGGACGCTGGAATCCTCGCCGGACCCGCCCACCGAGGCTTGGGCGCACGTGTACCTGGGCCGGCTGGCGGATGCTGCGGGAGAACGCCCGGAAGCCGTGCGGCACTACCAGGCGGCGCTGGCGGTCGAGCGGGCGTCGGATGGGGCGCGAGCCGCAGCCCGGCAGGGCTTGGCCGGAACTTTTCTCAAGCCCGGCCAACACAAGTAGGTCCGAAAGAACTACAATCAGCAAAGGTGCCGAAGGCACTAAGGAGGTCATTGATGAACTGTCGGACGGCGGTCCTGATCGTGCTGGCGCTGGCCCTGGCCGCGCTGGCGTGGGCGCAGAAGAGGCAACCGGCCCAGAAAGCGCAACCGGCGCCGGCGGGGCAATCCTCCCAGCCCGTGGCCAAGCAGCCGCAGTTCAAGTCCAAGCCCGAGCAGGAGGCCTTCGTCGCTATCATCAACGCCCCGGATGCGGCCGCGCGGGTCAAGGCGGTGGACACCTTCCTGGTCACGTACGCGGACACTGAGTTCAAGGCCACGGCTCTGCTGTTCGGGGCGATGACTTACCAGCAGATGAACGATTTCGACAACATGATCATCTACGCCGAGCGCACGCTGGAAGCGGATCCGAAGAACGCCCAAGCCATGCTCATGCTCGCCGGCGGCATCGCCCAGCGCACCCGCGAATTCGACCTGGATCGCGAGGAGAAGCTGACCCGCGCCGAAAAGTACGCGCACGGCGCCGAGGAGGCGCTGAAGACCGCCCTCAAGCCCAACCCTAACCTCACCGACGAGCAGTGGGAAGCGGTCAAGAAGGACTCCGTGGCGCAGGCGCACGAAGCCTTGGGCCAGGTGGCCAAGGTCCGCAAGAACTACGATCTGAGCATCGCCGAACTCAAGACCGCCCTCGAGGTGGCCAGCAGCCCCCACAACCCGGCCACCATGTTCCGGCTGGGCCAGGTCTACAATCTGGCGGGCAAGTACGACGAGGCGATGGCGATTCTTGAAAAGATCATGGCGCTTTCCGAGGAGGATCCGCAGACCAAGCAGCCCGATCCGTGGATCAAGCAGATCAAGCAGTACGCCCAGGCCGAGCGGGCGCGCGCCTTCCAGTTAAAGGCGGCCGCGGCCAAGCCCGCCGCTCCGGCGCCGCCGGCCACCATCGCGCCGGCGCAGATCGAGATCAAGAAGCCGTAGTCTGCGGCCCCATGCGCGCGGATCTGGAGGCGCTGGAGGCCGCCGTCGGCCACACGTTCCAGGAGCGGGACTTCCTGCTCCGCGGGCTCACCCACACCTCGCACGCTTACGAGAAGAACCTGCCGGCCAGCGACAACGAGCAACTGGAGTTCCTGGGCGACGCCATCCTGGGTTTCCTGGTCAGCGAGCATCTCATCGCGCGCTTCCCCACCTACCGCGAAGGCCGGCTTTCGGTGCTCAAGAATTTTTTGGTCAGCGCCTCGCATCTGCACGAGGTGGCACAGCGACTCGGCCTGGGCGAGTTCCTGCTGCTGGGCCGCGGGGAGGAGCTGAGCGGGGGCCGGGTGAAGAGGGGTCTGCTGGCGGACGCCCTCGAGGCGCTGATCGCGGCGCTTTACCTGGACGGCGGCCTGGAAGCGGCGCGCGCCTTCGTGGGGCGCCACATCCTGGGGGCGGCGCCCGCCATCGACCAGCACGCCGATTCGCTGTTCACCAATTACAAGGGCGCCTTGCAGGAGATTGCGCGCTCGCTGAACCTGCCCACGCCGCGCTACGTCGTCGTCAGCGAGCACGGACCCGCGCATGCGCGCACCTTCACGGTCGAAGCTCGCATCGGCGACGAGTGGGTGGGGCGGGGCGAGGGCGATTCGAAGAAGAGCGCCGGCCAGCAGGCCGCCCAAGTCATCCTCAAGCAACTGATGGCCAAGGTGGAGTAGGGGGCGAGGCAGGCCTCGCCCCGCCGCGATCAGCGGACCTCGGGAAACGCCGTGATGCGCAGCTTGGCCGATCCGTAAGGGATCAGCCGGAGCGTCTCGACCGGCTCCCGGCTGCTCACGGGGCTCTCGGGCAGCGGGCCGGCGGAGCCCTCCACCAAGGTCCACTGCGGAATCCGGCGGCCCTTCATCCGGATCTCGACCGGCGCGCCGGCGGCCGAGAACGGGTAGTCACCCACGGGCTTCTCCGACACCCTCGGCTTGCTCTTGAGGAGCAGGCCGTAGTTCCAGGGCGTGGTGGGGTGCACTTCCCAGTCGGCGGCCGGGCCGATCTGGCGCAGCTTGCGCCAGTCCTCGCCGATGGCGAGCGCGAACACCAGCGGCCCGCGCTCGATAGCTACCGAGTTGCGGTACCAGCGCGAGGTGCGCACGCGCAAGGGGAAGCGCAGCTCGACGCGATCGCCCTTCTTCCAGGCGCGCTCCAGGCGGTGGAACGTGCCGGGACGCACCCCCGCGGCGCGCTGGCCGTTCACCCTGACGGTGGCGCCTTCCGCCCAGCCCGGGATGCGCAACACCAGTGGCATCGCGAGCTCGGCTTCCGGGTTCACCTCCAGGCGCACCGTGCCGCGGAACGGATACTCCGTCTGCTCGGTCAGGGTGATCCGCACACCCTTGACGACGGTGCGCACCTCGCAGGGGGCGTAGGCCACGGCCGCCAGGCCCTCATCGCCGGTGGCCATCCACAGGCTCGCCGCCAACTTGGGCCAGCCCTGGTGAAAGTTGGCCGTGCAGCAGCCGAAGTTGGGCTCCAGGCCGAACAGGTTCGAGTCGGGGCCATTGGTCGTCCAGTGCCGCTGGTGCCGTGTGCAGAGCACCTGGTTGGGCTGCTGGTCGTACTGGTGCGCCCACATGTCCGCGCTGAAAGTGGCGGGCAGGGCGTTGAAGGCCATCTTCTCGAGGCGGTCACCCAAGGCCGCCTCACCCAGTACGGCGATCAGGTGCTCGAGCGAGAACATGCCCTCGACCACCGCGCACAGCTCCGTGCCCTGCGAGGGGTCGAGTCCGGCGTAGTGCTCGTCGCCGCTGTGCGCGCCGTTGGGCAGCAGGTGATGGCGGTCCATCTGGCCGAGCAGTTCGTGGGTGGCTGCGCGGTCGGCAGCCTCGCGCGAGACCAGTGACCAGGCCGCCGAGGTCTTCAGCGCCATCGCGTTGTTGACCACGTGCGTCCCGAGATTGGTCTGCTCCTTGCGCAGCTTCTCGCGGAACGCGAAGTCGGCGAAGTGCGCCTTCCAGTCGTAGCCCTCAACCTGGAGCTGGCGGGCCAGATCCAGCAGCCAGGCATGGCCGGTGCGGTTGTAGAGCCACAGGATGCTCAGCAGCTCGTCGCCCCAGCGGTAGATGGCCCATTGCTTCAAGGGGCGCGCGGCCAGCAGTCCGGCCTGATGCCGGAAGTAGCGCTCCATCAGCGGCACGACCCGCGCGTCGCCCGTGGCCTCCTGATACTGCGTCAGGGCTTTGAGCATGACCATCAGCGGCCACCAGTCCTCGTTCTTGGCGGGACCGATCGCCCCGTCCGGGCGCTGGTGGTCGAGGGTCCAGCCGACCCAGCGGTGGGCCTTGCCAACCAGCCTGGCATCGTCCAGCAGGAAGGCCAGGGGCACCAGGCCGTCCATGTAGTAGGGTCCCCGCTCCCAGCTTTCGCCCGCGCCGCCCAGCCAGCCGCTGTCCGGGCCGAGGGAGGGCCAGAACTCGTCGAGATGTCCACTCAGGCCCTCGGCCTGAATCCTCAGTTGGCGTAGCAGCCAGCCCCGGGGCTTGATCGAGGGGAGCGGCAGCGGGTAGAAAGCATTGGGCGGCAGCGGGCTGCGGTTCATTGCCGCGGCCTGCGGCTCCGCACCCCAGCCCAGCGCGCATACAATAGTGGCGAAGACGGCGGCTTTCATTCCGATCCCCATGAGAGTCCACGTATACTACATCGGCAAGCCGCGTGACCGGAACGCCAACGCTCTGGCCGCCGAGTACGTGAAGCGCGCCGGGCGCTACGCCCGCTGCGAGATGCGCCAGATCAACCCGGCGCGCTTCGATCCCTGGGAGCGGCACGCCGCGGGGAAGGTCATTCTGCTTGACGCCGCGGGGCGGCGGATGGATTCCGCGCAGTTCACCGCGCTCATCGCGCGGGCCGAACAGGAGGCCCAAGACCTGGCGTTCGTCGTGGGCGGCGCTGATGGGCTGCCCGCCGGCTGGCGCGAGCGCGCTCACCTGCTGCTGGCGCTCTCGCCCCTGACCTTCCCGCACGAGCTGGCCCGGGTGGTCCTCACCGAGCAGCTCTACCGGGCCTTCGCCACGCTGCGGGGGCATCCCTACCCGCGGTAGCCGCCTCAGATCTTCTGCGCCTTCCACCGGCCTCGGCGAAACACCAGCACCGCGACGACCGCGAGCAGCGACTCGGAGACGGCGATCGCCAGGAAGACGCCGGTCGGACCGAGCCCCCACAGGATCGCCAGCGCCCAGGCCAGGGGGATCTCGAACAGCCAATAGCAGAAGAAGTTGATGACGGTCGGAGTCACCGTGTCTCCCGCGCCATTGAACGCCTGCGCCAGCACCATGCCGTAGGCGTAGAAGGGGTAGCCGTAACTCACCAGGCGCAGGCATTGAACGCCCGCCGCCACCACCGCCGCTTCCGTGGCGAACAGGCGCACCAGCGGCTCCGCGAACGCCACGAACACCACCCCCACCGCCGCCAGAAGCAGCATGTTGTAAAAGCCGGTGGCCCAGGCCGACCGCTCGGCGCGCTCCGGTTTGCCGGCGCCAAGGTTCTGCCCCACCAGAGTGGCGGCGGCGTTGCTCATGCCCCAGGACGGCAGGATGGCGAAGACGATAATGCGCACCGCGATAGTGTAGCCCGCCAGCGCCGCGCTGCCGAACAGCGCGACGATGCGCACCAGGCCGAGCCAGCTCGCCGTTCCGATCAGGAACTGCAACATGCCGGTGAGGGAGACGCGCAACAGCCGCAAGAGCACCTTGGGATCCAGCCGGAGCTGGTCGCGCCGGATGCGGATGCGCCCGCGGCCGCGCGCCAGCACCGACAGTTGATAGACCACCCCCGTGCCGCGACCTATGGCGGTGGCCACCGCCGCACCGGTTACGCCCCACTTGGGGAACGGCCCCAGTCCGAAAATGAAGCACGGGTCGAGCACGATATTGATCAGGTTGGCCAGCCACAGTGACCTCATGGCGATGGCGGCGTCTCCCGCCCCGCGGAAGATCGCGTTGATCAGAAACAACAGGTAGATGCTGACGCTGGTGCCCAGCATCACCGCCGTGTAGCCCCAGCCACCGGCGACCAGCGTGGCCGATCCACCCATCAACCCGAGCCAGCGTGGCGCAAAGAACGCCGTCAGCCCGGTCAGTGCTGCCATCGCCACGCCCAGCCAAATGGCCTGCACGGCCGCCACCGCCGCGGCCTGCGGGTCCTTTTCGCCGATGCGGCGGGCCACCATCGCCGTGGCCGCCATCGACAGCCCCGTCGCCACGGAGTACACAACGGTCAGAATGGCTTCCGTCAGTCCCACCGCCGCCACTGCTTCGGCCCCCAGCCGCGCGACATAGAAGACATCCACTACCGCAAAGACGGATTCCATCCCCAATTCCAGAACCATGGGGATGGCCAGCAGCATGATGGCGCGGCCCAGGCTGCCTTCGGTGTAGTCCTGTTCTGAGCCCCGGATGGCTTCGCGTACGGCCGCCCAGAAGCCCGCCGCCGGGGGGGCCGGAGAATGCGCAGACTCGAGCTCTGTACCCTCACTCATTTCTTCACCCCTGGGGAGCAAACAGGCCCGGAGATGGATCTACAGCCGCCGCGGGCGGCCTGTGGTCCCGGTCTCCCGGAGCTTACGAAGGTGGGAAGCTACGCTCTCATGGCGGTCGTCTGGAACAGTGTACCAGAAAACCAGCGCACGGCAGCCCTGTGCTAGCCTAAGACGATGAAGGATCGGCGTGGTCTGCTGATCGTCTTTACTGGCGCAGGAAAGGGCAAGACCACGGCCGCCTTGGGGACGGCCTTGCGGGCTGTGGGCCAAGGCTTCCAGGTGCTCATGATCCAGTTTCTTAAGGGTTCCTGGCGCTCGGGCGAACTGACGAGTGCCCGGCTGCTCGGCGGGGCGTTCGAGATCCGGCCCATGGGTCGCGGTTTCGTCCGGCCCGGTAAGCCCGCCCCGGAGGACGTTCGCCGGGTCGAGCGAGCCTGGGCCGCGGCCTGCGCGGCCATGACTTCGGACCGGTACGACCTGCTGATCCTGGATGAAATCAACTACGCGGTTCACTACGGTATGATCCCGATCGAGCGGGTGGTGGACGACCTGGCCCGGCGGCCCCGGCGGTTGCACGTCATTTGCACGGGCCGGCAGGCGCATCCGAAGCTGATCGAGGCCGCCGACCTGGTGAGCGAGATGGAGGAAGTCAAGCACCCGTTCCGGCAGGGGATCAAGGCCGCGCGCGGGATCGACTACTGATCGCCATGCCCTGGTTTGCCAGAGACAAGCCCAGCCGGCCGCAGCCGCCGGCCGAGGAAGGGCGCAAGGTCAAGACGGAAGGCCTGTGGGTGAAGTGCGACGGCTGCCGTCAGATCATCTGGCGGAAGGCGCTCGACGAGAATCTGCAAGTGTGCACCAAGTGCGGTTACCACTTCCGCATCGACGCCGTCACCCGCCTGCGCCTGCTGTTCGACGGCTCCTGGGAGGAGTTCGACAAGGGGCTGGCCTCGAGCGACCCGCTGGGCTTCGTGGACTCCAAGCGGTACACGGACCGCCTGGAGGCCATGCGGCACGCCACCCACCTGCCCGATGCGGTGATTTCGGCGGCTGGCGTCCTGAGCGGGCGGCGGGTGAACATCTGCGTCCAGGAGCTCAAGTTCATTGGGGGCAGCATGGGCGCCGTGGAGGGCGAAAAGATTGCGCGCGCTATCGAGCGCTCGCTGGCCCAGCGCGTGCCGCTCATCACTGTGGCGGCCTCCGGCGGGGCGCGCATGCAAGAAGGCGCCGTCAGCCTGATGCAGATGGCCAAGATCTCCGCGGCGCTCATGTACCTGGACGAGGCCCGCGTGCCCTTCTTGAGCGTGCTCACCGACCCCACCACCGGCGGCGTGAGCGCCAGCTTCGCCATGCTCGGCGATCTCAACGTTGCCGAGCCCGGCGCGCTGATCGGCTTCGCCGGGGCGCGCGTCATCGAGCAAACCATCCGCCAGAAACTGCCGGAGGGTTTCCAACGGGCCGAGTTCCTGCTCGGCAAAGGCATGCTGGACGCCGTGGTGAAGCGCGCGGAACTGAAGACCTACATTGCCAAGGCGCTGGACTTCTTCTGCGGCCCGGCTGCCTGATCTCAAGGTACAATCCAACCATGCGACTGCTGCTGGGTTTGTGTCTGGCTGCCGCTCTGCACGCGGCGGACTTCGACTTGGTGATCCGCAACGCCCGGGTGGTGGACGGCACGGGCAACCCCTGGTTTCGCGCGGACGTGGGCATCAAGCGCGGCCGCATCGTGGCCGTGGGCCGGATCGGGCAGGCCGCCGCCGTGCGCACCATCGACGCGCAGGAGCGCGTGCTCGCCCCCGGCTTCATCGACATCCACACCCACGTCGAGGAAGCCGTGGAAGCCGTGCCCCGGGGCGATAACTACCTCATGGACGGCGTCACCACGGTGGTCACGGGCAACTGCGGCGGCTCCTACCAGAATCTGGCCCAGGCCTTCGCGAAGCTGGAGAAACTGGGCCTGGGGCTCAACGTGGCCTCCCTCATCGGTCACAACACCGTGCGGCGCGAAGTCATCGGCAACGCCAACCGTCAGGCCACGGCCCGGGAGTTGGCCCGCATGCAGCAGCTTGTCGAGAAGGGCATGCGGGACGGGGCCATCGGCTTTTCCACCGGCCTGATTTACATACCGGGCACTTACGCCAACAGCGAGGAGATCATTGCCCTGGCCAAGGTGGCCGGCCGCTACGGGGGCGTCTACGCCACCCACCTCCGGGACGAGGGGGAGCACATCGTCGAGGCCATCGAAGAGGCCCTGCGGGTGGGCAAGGAGGCGGGCGTGCGGGTCCAGATCGCCCATTTCAAGATCGACAACCAGCGGCTCTGGGGCGCGAGCGTCAGGACCCTCGAGCTGATCGAGCGGGCCCGCCGCAACGGCGTGGACGTGAGCGTCGATCAATACCCCTACGACCGCTCCAGCACCGGGATCGGCATCGTGCTGCCCAGTTGGGCGCTGGCCGACGGCGACGCCGCGGTCAAGAAGCGGCTCTCCGACGCCGCCACCCGTGCGCGCATCGCCAAGGAGATGGAGGAAATGCTCACGCGGCTGGGACACGCGGACTACTCCTACGCCGTGGTGGCCTCCTGCGACTTCGATCGCTCGCTGGAGGGCAAGAGCATCTCCGAGATCAACGTGCTGAAGGGCCGCTCGAAGGAGGTGAAGGCGGAGATCCAGACCGTCCTGGACGTGGTGGCGCAGGGCGGGGCTTCCATGGTGTACCACTCGATGGGCCAGGAGGACGTCGAGCGCATCCTGCGCTATCCCAACGCCGCCGTGGGCAGCGACGGCAGCATTCGCAAGTTCGGCGCCGGCGTGCCGCATCCGCGCTCCTATGGCACGCGGGCGCGGGTGCTGGCCGAGTACGTCCGCGAGCGTGGCCTGCTCACGCTGGAAGAGGCCGTCCGCAAGATGACCTCCCTGCCCGCCCGCATGGCAGGCTTCCGCGACCGGGGCCTGGTGCGCGAGGGCATGGCGGCCGACCTGGTGTTGTTCGACCCGGCGCGCGTCCAGGACAAGGCCACTTTCGCCAAGCCGCACCAGTTCTCACAGGGCTTTGACGTGGTGCTGGTCAACGGAGTGGCGGTGGTCGAGAACGGCAAACTGACCAGCGCGCGTCCCGGCCGCGTGCTGCGCCGCCGATGATTCAGCTTTCGGGGATCTCCAAGGGTTTCGGGCTCAGGACGCTCTTCGAGGGCGTGGATTGGCTCCTCACGCCAGGGGACCGCGTCGGACTGGTGGGCGCCAACGGCACGGGCAAGACCACGCTGCTGAAGATCCTGGGCGGGCTGGAGAGCGTGGACGCCGGCGTGGTGACGCGCGCCAAGGGCATCACCGCGGGCTACTTGCCGCAGGAAGGGCTCGAGCTCAGGGGCCGCACGGTCTTTGCCGAGTGCCTCGCGGTTTTCGCCGACCTGCACGCCATGGAAGCGGAGCTGGAAACCCTGGCGCGCCGCATGGCGGAACTGGATCCGGACAGCCCCGAGTACCGGCAGGTATCCGAGCGCTTCCCGCGCCTGGAGAGCGAATTGCGCGCCCGCGGCGGCTATGCCGTCGAGGCCGAAGTGGGTGCGGTGCTCACCGGGCTGGGCTTTCCCAAGCAGGACTGGCCCCTGCGCACCGAGGAGTTCTCCGGCGGCTGGCAGATGCGGGTTGCCCTGGCCAAGCTGCTGCTCGCCAAGCCCAATCTGCTGCTGCTGGACGAGCCCACCAACCACCTGGACCTGGAGGCGCGCAACTGGCTGGAGGAGTACCTCACCGGCTACCCCTACGCCTTCGTGGTGGTCTCACACGACCGCTACTTTCTGGACTCGACCGTCCGCAAGGTGGTCGAGATCTGGAACCGGCGCCTGGGTTTCTACCGCGGCGACTACTCGCGGTTCCTCGACCAGAAACGCGAGCGGCGGGCGCAACTGGAAGCCGCCTGGAAGAACCAGCAGGACCGCATCCGGCAACTGGAAGCCTTCATCAACCGCTTCCGCTACCAGGCGCCCAAGGTCCGCCAGGTGCACAGCCGCATGAAGGAACTCAAGCGCATCGAGCGCCTCGAGCTGCCGCCGGAGGAGAAGACCCTTCATTTCTCCTTCCCGCAGCCCCAGGCCAGCGGGCGCGTGGTGGTCGAAGTCGAGGGACTGGCCAAGCGCTACGGCGAGCGGCTGGTCTTCGGCGACGTGAGTTTCCTGATCGAGCGCGGCGACCGCGTGGCGCTGGCTGGGGTCAACGGGGCGGGCAAATCGACGCTGATCCGGTTGCTGGCCGGGCTGGAGCGGCCCACCGCGGGCGACATCCGCCTGGGCCTGAACGTGCGCAGCGACTACTTCGCCCAGGACCAGTACCGAGAGCTCGACCCGCAGGCCGGCCTGCTCGAGGATCTCTGGGCGGCGGCCCCGCGCATCTCGCAGCTCGAGTTGCGCACCCTGCTGGGCTGCTTCCTGTTCTCCGACCAGGACGTGTTCAAGAAGATCGGCGTACTTTCCGGCGGCGAGCGCAACCGTTACGCCCTGGCGCGCCTGCTGGTGCAGCCCTCCAACTTCCTGCTGTTGGATGAGCCTACCAACCACCTGGACCTGCGCGCCAAGGACGTGCTGCTGGAGGCGCTCCAGGAATACACCGGCACACTGGTCTTCGTCTCGCACGACCGCTACTTCATCGACAAGCTGGCCACCCGGGTCTTCGAGCTGGAGGGCGGGCGCCTGAACCCCTACCTGGGCAACTACGAGGACTACCTCTGGCGCAAACAGCACTCCGGGGAGCCGCCGGCGGCGAGTGTGCCCGTGGCTGGACCTGAGACGCCGGTGCGCGAACGCCAACGCCCCAGACGGATCAACCCCATACGCCTACGCCAGATCAAGGAGCGCGCGGCGGCCCTCGAGGAGGAAATCGCGCGGCTGGAGGCGGAAGTCGCCGGATGCGAGCGCGCCCTGGCAGCCTTCAAGAGCGCCGAAGAAACCCGCCGCCTCAGCAGCCTGCTTACCGAGAGCCGCGCCGCCCTGGAGACCCGCCTGGCCGAGTGGGCGGAAGTCTCCCGGCAGCTCGAGGCGGGGGAGGAGTGATCCGTGGCGGGCGGCAGGATCGGACTTCCGCGGTCATCAGATCGGGGGAAGCGGAGCGGTAGAGCCCGAGCTATTTCGGTAAACTAGTGTGAGCCGATCCCTCGTGGGGAGGACGTCATGTATCGCGTGAGCCTCGACGAGGCCGTTTTTCAGGAGGTCGTCCGACGTTTGGTCGAGGCGACACAACCGGAGCGGATCATCCTCTTCGGCAGTCGGGCACGGGGCGACGATCAGCCGGACAGTGATGTGGATCTCCTGCTCGTGAAGTCCGGGGCACAGTCAACGCAGGACATCGAGGTTCGCGCCTATGCCGCGCTGGGGGGACTTGCCGTTCCTGCCGACATCGTGTGCTACACGCCGGAGGAAGTGGAGAGGTGGACCCAGGCGCGCAACCATGTGGTGGCCAGGGCGTTGCGGGAGGGGCGCGTAGTCTATGAGAAGCATGCTTGAGCGCGCCGGGGCGCTTGTCCGCAAAGCGGACAGCGATTTCGCAATGGCACGCCTGGGGCTGCAACACCGGCAGGCGCTTGACATGGTCTGCTTCCATCTCCAGCAGGCGCTGGAGAAGCTGCTGAAGGCAGTGCTGGAGTCTCGGGACATCGAATACCCTCCGACACACAGCCTGGTGGCTCTCGTCGACTTGGCGGAGCCGGTGTTTCCGGAACTGGGAAGGTTCCGCGACGTGCTGCCGCGGTTCATGCCCTACGCGGTGCGGGCGCGTTACGATGAGGCCGTCTCCCCCGATCTGGAAGAGGCACAAGCTGCTCTGGAGACAGCGCAGCAGTTTCGCAGCGCCGTCTACGGGCTCCTGCCGCCGGAGGTCCTCTCCGCCTGAGGGTAGCCCAGTGATGTGAGCGGGGCAGCACAGAGCCTCCGCCCTGCCGGGCCGTCGCGCGGCTGGAGGCGGAAGTCGCCGGATGCGAGCGCGCCCTGGCAGCCTTCAAGAGCGCCGAAGAAACCCGCCGCCTCAGCAGCCTGCTTACCGAGAGCCGCGCCGCCCTGGAGACCCGCCTGGCCGAGTGGGCGGAAGTCTCCCGGCAGCTCGAGGCGGGGGAGGGCGAAGAGCCGCTGGCATGAGGCGCGGGCCTGGCTGGTGCTGGCGAGAATGATCACGTCCGGGTGCCGGGCGTCGTAATCCCGCGAGCTGACCACCACCGCCGAGCGGCGCCCCTTCAGCTCAACCGAGCCCGCACCATCTCGCTCAGGGTCTTGCCCTCCACGCGCCGGCCGGTGAGGCGCGCCTGCGCGGCCTTCATCACCACGCCCATTTGCTTGGCGGAGGTGGCGCCGGTCTCCTCGAGCGCCGCGGCCACGGCGGCCTCCATCTCCGCGGGCGTGGCGGCCGCGGGCATGTAGGATTCGATCAGGACCACCTCGGCCTCCTCGCTGGCAGCCTGCTGGGGCCGCCCGCCTTTGCGGAAGGCCTCGGCCGCCTCCTTGCGCTGCTTGATCAAAGACGCCAAGATCTGGATTTCCGCCCGCTCGTCGAGCGGCTTCCCCGCATCGACCTCGTGCTTTTTCAAGGCGGTCTTTATCAGCCGCAGCGCGCTGAGGCGAGCTTCCTCTCGGGCCTTCATCGCCTGCGCCATATCCTTTTGGATGCGGTCAAGTAGGGGCATGCTGTCTGCTATTCTAGTGGAGTTATCCTGGCCATGCATATCCGAAAACAGCGCCTTCTGACCCCGGGGCCGACCCCCCTGTACCCCGGGGCTCTTCAAGCGATGATGGCTTCGGACATCCATCATCGCACTGAGGATTTCCGCAACGTCTACCGCACGGTGCTCGCCGGCCTGAAAGAGGTGTTGGGCACTTCCCACGACTTGGTGGTGTTCAGCTCCTCGGGCACCGGCGCCATGGAGGCCGCCGTCTCGAACCTGCTCTCGCGCGGCGACAAGGTGATCGTGTGTTCGGCCGGCAAGTTCGGCGAGCGGTGGGTGGAGCTTGCCGCAGCCTTCGGGCTGGACGCCACGGTGTTGAAAGCCGACTACGGCCTGCCGGTGACGCCGGAGCGGGTCGCGGCGGCGTTGGCCGCCGAGCCGGGCGCGCGCGGCGTGTTCGTGCAGGCCTCGGAAACCTCGACCGGCGTGGCGCACGACGTGGAAGCCATGGCCAAGGCGGTTGCCGCTACCGGCGCCATCTTCATCGTGGACGCCATCACCGGGATCGGCACGCAGCCGCTGGACATCGACGGTTGGGGGCTGGACGTGGTGGTGGGCGGCTCGCAGAAGGTCTTCATGATCCCGCCGGGGCTGGCCCTCCTGGCGGTCAGCCCGAAGGCCGCGCGGTTCCTCGAGACGGCCACCCTGCCGCACTACTACTTCGACATCCGCAAGGAGAAGAAGAACGCCGAGAAAGGCGAGTCGGCGTGGACGCCCTCGACCAGCCTGCTGCTGGCGCTGAATGCGGCACTGGCTTACATCAAGCAGGTGGGCATGGCGCGGCTGATCGAAAACGCGCAACTGCTGGCGCGGGCCACCCGCGCCGCGGTCACCGAACTGGGCCTGGAGCTGTTCGCCCCGACCTCCCCGGCGGCTTCCGCCACGGCGGTCAAAGCCCCGAGCGGCTGGGACTCGGGGCTCATCGTCAAGGAATTCCGCACCCGCTTCGGCTGCATAATCGCCAACGGCCAGGGCACCATGAAGGGCCAGATCTTCCGCATCGCGCATCTGGGCTACTTCGATTTCGCGGACCTGTTCGCGGTGATCGCGGGGCTGGAGATCATCCTGGCGGCCAACGGCCACCCGGTGACCTTCGGCCGGGGCGTCGCCGCGGCGCAGAGAGTCTACGCCGAGGCGGCCTCCGGGCAGAAAGCAGGAGGCGCCTGATGCCGATCAACGTGTTGGTGGCGGAGCCGATGGCGGCCGCCGGGCTGGAGCTGCTGCGATCGCAGCCCGGCTGGAACGTGGTGGTTTCCAACCCCAAGGAGTATCTGGAGCACCTGCCGGAGGCCGAGGCCCTGGTGGTGCGCAGCGCGGTTAAGGTCACCGGGGAGGCGCTGGGGAAGGCCCCCAAGCTGCGCGTGATCGGGCGCGCCGGGGTGGGTGTCGATAACGTGGATCTCGAGGCAGCCACGGCCGCGGGCGTGCTGGTGATGAACACGCCCGGCGGCAACGCCGTCTCGGTGGCCGAGCACACCCTGGCGCTGATGCTGGCCCTGGCCCGCTCGGTGCCCCAGGCCTCCAGCTCCACCAAGAGCGGGAAGTGGGAGAAGAAGAAGTTCCTGGGCAACGAGCTGCGCGGCAAGACCCTGGGCATCATCGGGCTGGGCAGCATCGGTCGCGAGGTGGTGCGGCGCGCGCGGGCCTTCGAGATGCGCATCCTGGCCCACGACCCTTACGTCAACCCGCAGACCGCCGCGGACCTGGACGTCGAGCTGGTGGAGCTGCCGCGCCTCTACGCGGAGAGCGACTACATCAGCCTGCACACGGCGCTGACGCCGGAGACGCGGCGGCTGCTGGGCCGCGACGCCTTCGCACAGATGAAGCCGGGCGTCCGCATCATCAACTGCGCCCGTGGCGAGATGATCGATCCGGAAGCGCTGCGGGAAGCCATGGCATCGGGCAAGGTGGCCGGCGCGGCGCTGGACGTTTTCGCGCAGGAACCGCCCCCGGCAGACGAGTTCCTGTTCGGCCTCGACAGCGTGGTGGCGACGCCCCACATCGCTGCGTCCACGGAAGAGGCGCAGGAGATCGTGGGGGTGCGCATCGCCGAGCAGCTCGTCGAGTACCTCCTCCACGGCATCGCCATCAACGCGGTGAACATGCCGGCGCTGACGCCGGAGCAGTACCGCACGCTGGGGCCATACATCACGCTGGCCGAGCGCCTGGGCTGCTTCGCCGCGCAGATCGCCACCGGCAATCCCCGGGCGGTGTACTTCATCTACTCCGGCAAGATCGGCGACTCCAGCACCCACCTGCTCCGCAACGCCGGGCTGGTGGGCCTGCTCAACCGCTGGCTGTCGGAGCGCGCCACGCTGGTCAACGCCATGCAGATCGCCGCGCAGCGCGAGCTGACGGTGACCGAGCGGCACGAGCAGAGGACCGGCCACGTGGACTCGGTGCGCCTGGAGCTGGAGACCGACGCCGGGCTATCGAGCGCCGAAGGCGCGCTGGTGCTGGGCAAGCCGCGCCTGATCCGGGTGGATGGCATCGCGTGCGAGGCGCCTTTGGGGGGCCACCTGATCTTCGTCAAGAACCAGGACGTGCCCGGGGTCATCGGTCACGTGGGCACGGTGCTGGGCCACAACCAGATCAACATCGCCAACTTCTCGCTGGGACGGCGCGATATGCCGCTGCGGCCGGGCCAGCCGCTGGAGGCGGTCGCGGTGGTGGAAACCGACTCGCTGGTGCCCGAGGCGGTGCTGGCGCAGCTCAAGGAGAACCCAGCCGTCAAAGTGGCGCGGGCGGTGGAGCTGCCCTAGGCCCCGCGGCGTTTGCATGCCGCCCGCCGGTCTGCTAAGATGGTCAAGGACGGACGCCCACACGTTGCTTCCCCATCATCCCAACCAACGGAGTGCTTGACACTTAGGAATGAGCTTCACTGTCTTTCTCGGCAATCTTCCCACCTGGGTGACTGCGGACGATATCCAGTCGTGGCTGGCCTCGGAGAACCTGGTGGCTGACGCCATCAAGGTCATTCGCAACCCGGAAACACAGGAATCCAAGGGCTTCGCCTTCATCGACGCTGCCAACCAGGAAGACCTGGAGGCGATCATCCGCCGCTTCGATCGCGCCCCTTTGGAGGGGCGCCTGCTGCGCGCCAATCCGGCGCAGCCGCCCAAACCCAGGGGACAAACCAAGCCCGAGGAGCGGGGCCACCCGGCCGCCAAGCGGCGCAAGCGAGGCAAGGGCGCTCCGGACGCCAAGAGCGCCTTCGCGGCCGAACTGGCCAAGGTCCTGTGAGCCGGCCCGGCAACTGAGCCGCCCGGCGCCGCGCCGGCCCATCCCCTTGGGGGGCGCAGGGCTCACTTGTTCCGGTCCCCAGGGCAGTCTTGCCTGGGGGTTTCGTGGTATCCTTCAGCCGATAGCGCAATCATTGACCGCGGGGATCTAGGCGGGGATTCATATCCCTTCTGGTTGCCATGGCGGGCAGGAAAGGCGGCGTCGGTGGGGAACTCATTGATCATTCGCACGGCTATCATTTTTTTGCTGGCTTACACGGGCTATTTTTTGACTCCCTTCAAGGACGCAGCGGGCCGTCCCGTGCCGGCGGCAGGCGGTATCGCCGGGCTGGCACTGGGCATGATGGTCATCCTGTTTGAGCTGCGGGCCACGCGGATCAGCCTCCGCAGGCTGATCGGGGCGGCCGCGGGCTCCCTGCTGGGGATCCTGGGCGCCTTTCTGATGGGGATGGTGCTGGACGCGGCGCTCACCAAGGGCAACCCCGCGCTGCCCTTCATGCAGGTGGGGCTATTGCTCTGGATGACCTATATCGGGTTGGTGATCGGGGCCAGCAAGGGTGAGGTGCTCAACCTGTCGGCGCTGGGAGGCATCTTTCACGGCGACAGGAGCGCGCGGCAGGGCTTCAAGATCCTGGACACCAGCGTCATCATCGACGGGCGCATCGCGGACGTGGCGGAGACCGGCTTCACCGAGGGCACGCTGGTGGTCCCCCAGTTTGTGCTGCGCGAGCTGCAACTGGTGGCCGACTCCGCCGATTCCCTGAAGCGCAACCGCGGCCGGCGCGGCCTGGACATCCTGCAACGGCTTCAGAAGATGGCCCACCTCAACATCCAGATCCTGGAGGACGACTACCCGCATCTCCGGGATGTGGACCTGAAGCTGATCGAGCTGGCCAAGCACTACGAGTGCAAGATCGTCACCAACGACTTCAACCTGAACAAAATGGCGCAGCTTCACGGCGTGCGGGTGCTGAACATCAACGAGCTGGCCAACGCGCTCAAGCCCGTGGTTCTGCCGGGCGAGACCATGCGGGTCTTCATCTTGAAAGAGGGCAAGGAGTACAACCAGGGCGTGGCCTATCTGGACGACGGCACCATGGTGGTGGTGGACAACGCCAAGAAAGTGCTCTCGAAGACCATCGACATCACGGTGACCAGCGTCCTGCAAACCACGGCGGGGAAAATGATCTTCGGCCGGTTCGACGAGCGGGTCCACGCCGTCCACGAGAAGGGGCCCCCGGAGAGGCCCGAGCGGGGGCCGCACCGTGAAGCGGCGCCCACCGGCAGCGCGGCGGCGGGGTAGAGGCGCGCACGGTTGGCACCTTCAGGAAGCGTTCCGCCGGTCCGCGGCTTCCCGCTGCTCCGACCGCTTCCTGATCTCGACGCCCCTTTCGCGCCGGGTAGAGAGAAGAGCTGTTATCGGAGAGAGGATGACGCTGCGAATGACAGAGGCGGACGTGGCGCGCGACCTGCCCGCGGTGCTGGAGACGGTGCGGCACGGCATCGAGGTTCTCATTGAGCGCGATAGCCGGCCTGTCGCGGTCATCAAGGCCCCTCCCGTCAAGGGCCGGAAGATCTCCGAAATCTTTGCCGCCCTGGAGTGCAGCGGCGCGAACGCGGTCATCGACGAGGATTTCGCTCGCGATGTGGAGGAAGGCATCAAGGGCCTCCGCGACTTCCAGCGCATCCCCGGCCTGAGTGTGATCCAACTCTGAGCCGCCGGCAGCCCCCGTCGTGGATCAGCGGTACGCCTCGCGGCGGTGGCGGACCCGCAGGATGCGAAGGGTATGCTCGGCTTCCTGGACGAGGCGAATGCGCCAGTCACCCACGCGCAGGCGCAATTCATCGGTGCGGCCCTGTAGCCGCTGGACGTCCCCCTGGCCGGTCTCGGCGAAGCGCAGCAGCGCGGCGAACAGCCGCAGCGCGATGGGCCGGTCCAGCCGCCGCACATCCGCGCGAGCCTGCTCGGACCAGACGATCTTCCTCACGCCTGATCCTTGACGTCGCGGACGTCATCGACGGTCAGGCCGAAGTCCGCCAGGACCTCCTCGAAGGCGATGCCTTGGGGGTTCTTCTCGAACCATGCCTTGGCTTCCGCCACCGCCTGCCCTTCGTCTGCCGTCTCGGGCTCATCGTCGAGAGGCGCGCGAGCGATAGCGTGGGAGACAGGCTCCAGCATAACCTCGAGTAGGCCCACCACCGCGGTGAGCTGACTCGAGGGCAGCCGGTCAATGAGTTCGTGAGCCTGCTGTCGAGTCTTTGCCATGCTCTTGCTCCCGTGCCTCTCCTCTCCCGGACCAGCAGTAGGGCACTTCGCGGCGGCGGTTGAGGCTCTGGAACCAACGTATCACAATCGGCTCACAAACATGGCTGGCGCGCCATCCAGAATGCCGGCAGGAGAGCCGCCGTGCTCCGGCTACGTCTTCTCCGCCCGGGCCAGCTCCGACCGCTTCCTGATCTCGACGTTCAGCCGCTTGATCTTCTGGTTCAGCGTGGACAGCGGCACGTGCAGGCGCTCCGCGGCTTCCGTCTGGCTCCAGCCCGCGGCCTCCAGGTGCTCGGCGATCACCCGTCGCTCGTAGTCCGCCACGATCTCGAACAAGGAAGCATCCGCCGGCAGCCCCGCGCCTTCGTCCCGCCGCAGCCGCAGGCCGCCGGCTTGCAGCAGGTGCTCGGGCAGCACGTCCAGCGCGACGGTCGGCTCGGTGGCCAGCACCACCGCCCGCTCGACTACGTTCTCCAGCTCCCGCACGTTGCCCGGCCAGTTGTGGTCCATCAGGATGCGCAGGGCCTCCGGGTCGAAGCGCAGCAGGCTGTGGCCGCCCGCGTCCAGGTATTTGCCGTTCTCCTGGCAGTACTTGGTGAAGAAGTGTCCGATCAGCGGCGGGATGTCCTCCTTACGTTCGCGCAGCGCCGGCAGCACCACGTTGATCACGTTCAGCCGGTAGTACAGGTCCTCGCGGAACTTGCCCTCTTCCACCAGCCGGTGCAGATCGGCGTTGGTGGCCGCCAGGATGCGCACGTCCACCCGCACGGTTTCGCTCGACCCCACGGGCATGAACTCCTTCTCCTGGATCACGCGCAGCAGCTTGGCCTGGATGTCCGGGGTGATGGTGCCGATCTCGTCGAAGAAAATGGTGCCCCGGTTGGCGATCTCGAAGTAGCCCTTGCGCGTGGCCACCGCCCCGGTGAAGGAGCCCTTGACGTGGCCGAACAGCGTGGATTCCAGCAACTCCGGCGGCAGCGAGCCGCTGTTGACCGCGATGAACATCTGCTCGGCGCGCGGGGAGTTGGAATGGATGGCCTTGGCGATGAGCTCCTTGCCCGTGCCCGTTTCGCCGGTAATCAGGATGGTGGAGCGGCTGGGCGCCACCTGGGCCACTAGATCGAGGATGCGCACCATGCGCTCGCTCTTGCCCACGATGTTGGGGAAGCCGTAGCGCTGCTTGAGCACCCGCTTGAGCTGGATGTTCTCGCGCTCCAGCCGCCGCTGGGAGATGGCCCCGTCGATCTCCCGCAGCAGCTTCTCGTTCTCCCAGGGCTTGGCGAAGTAGTCGGTGGCGCCGGCCTTCAAAGCGTCCACGGCCACCTGCACCGAACCGTAGGCGGTGATCAGGAACACCGGGGTCTCGCGGTCCCGCTCGCGGATCTCCCGCAGCACCTCCATGCCGGAGCGGTCGGGAATCATGAGGTCCAGCAGAACCAGGTCGTAGTTGCGGGCTTCCAGTTTCTTGAGGCCCTCGGCCGCGGTCAGCGCCAGATCGACCTGGTAGCCCTCCAGGCTGAGCAGAGCCTCGAGGCTTTCGCACACGTCCGGCTCGTCATCGACTACCAGGATCCGGACCTGGCCGGTGCGGGAGGCCGGCGCCCCTGCCGTCGCGGTCTCAGGCATGCGCGACTTTCCTGGCCGCCGGGAAGTCAATCTGGAAGCACGTCCCCTGGCCCGGCTGGCTGGCCACCTCGATCCGGCCCCCGTGCTCGCGCACAATCCCGTAGGTCACAGAAAGCCCCAACCCCGTGCCCTTGCGCCCCGCCTTGGTGGTGAAGAACGGATCGAAGATCCGCCCCAGGTTCTCCGCGGGAATCCCCGCGCCCGTGTCGGCGACCTCGATGCGCACGGCCTCACCGTCGCTGCGGGTCTCGATCCTCAGCGTGCCGCCCGATTCCATGGCGTCCCGGGCATTCAGGAACAGGTTCAGGAACACCTGCTGGAGCTTCCCCACGTTGGCCCGAACGGCCGGCAAATGCCCTTCCAGATCCAATTCTACCCGGATTCCGCACTGCGCCATCTGGTGCTCGACCAGCACCAGGGTCTCCTCGATGACCCGGTTCAGGCCGACCTCGTCGAAGGCCGTGGGCGAAACGCGCGAGAAACTCAGCAGCGAGTTGACGATTTCGCTGGCCCGGAAGGTCTGCCGGGCGATCTTCTCCAGCAGGCGGGCCTTCTGCTCGTCGCCGGAAATCTGCTTGGCCAGCATCTGGGCATACGTGGAGATGACCGCCAGCGGGGTGTTGACCTCGTGCGCCACGCCGGCCGCCAGCAGGCCGATCGAGCTGAGCTTGTCGGCCTGCACCAGGCGGCGCTCCAGCTCTTCGCGCTCGGTCACATCGTCGAAGATGATCAGCCTGCCGATGTGGCTCATCTCGCGCGTCACCAGGGGGGCCACGGCGATGTTGACCACGACCTCCCGCGGCAGCACCTCCGGCGCTGCCGCCACCGGGGGGACGGCGGCGGCCTGGCCCCGCCCGTTGGGGCCTCTCAGCGGCAGTTCGATCACCTTGGATACCACGTTCCGGCGCAAGGGGAAGCGGTAGACGTGATGGATGCCGCACGCGCCCTCCAGCGCGGTCAACTGCTCGACCAGGTCGGCCGGCAGCAGTTCCCCCAGGGGGCGTCCCACGGCTGCGGCGCGCTCGATCCCGGTGAGGGCCTCCATCTGCGCGTTCCAGCTTTCGACGTGGTCCTCGAAGTCCACCGCCAGTATCCCCACGTTGATCGATTCTACGATGTTCTGGCTGTACTCCTTCAGCCGCTCGAACTCCTCCACCTTCTGCTCCAGCGAGCGGTACAGGCGGGCATTCTCGATGGCGATCCCGATGTAGCCGGAAACCGTCACCAGCAGCTCCAGATCGTCGCTGCTCAGGAAATCGCCCTCCTGGGTCCGGCTGGCGCCCAGGTAGGCGATGGTGCGGCCCCGCACCGTGCACGGCAGGTAGTAGGCCAGATCCAATCCGGCCAGCGTGTGGCGGATCGAAGCCGGCCATTCCTTAAGCCGGGCGTCCAGCAGGCCCCGCGTGTCCTCGAAGAACAGGTAGGGTCTCTGGGGACGCGGGTCGAGGAAGCTCAGGTCCAAGGCGGCATCCGCAGGCGGCGTGGTACCCACCACTTGCTCCAGGCGAAACGCATCGCCTTCTTCCTCCCGCAGAAAGAAAGCCAGGCGGCTGATCGACACCGTGCGCATCAGCCGGTCCCCCACCGAGGACAGCATGGCGCCCAGGTCCGTCTCCGAGCTGAGATCCCGCACGAATTCGATCAGCGTGCGCCGGTAGTCGTAGCGGTCCTTGTAGAAGACGCGCCGGTCCATCTGCTCCTGGATCCAGTTGCGGATGGGCTGGAAGATGAAGGCCAACAGCAGGATCAGCGCGGCGGCGGCGCTGGGGCCCAGCTCCTCGAACTTGCCCAGCGTCAGAATCAGCCCCGCAAACAGCCCCAGCACGCACAAGGTAGCCAGGGTGTACACGTAGCCCTGCTGGAAGATGACGTCCACGTCCATCAGCCGGTAGCGCACCACCGCCCACGCCCACATGAGCGGGATCAGCAGCAGGGACAGCACCGCCAGCCTGGCCTGGGGCCCCGGCACGGCCCCCAGCAGGTAGGGCACCGCGTAGAACGCCGCAAACGGTGCGATCCCGAGCACCGCCCCATGGCGCAGCCATTTCAGTTGCTGCCGGCCGATCGGGTCCGGGCACCGGCGCTGCGCCGCCACCAGGATGACCGCCCCGGCCACGTACATCGCCGTCAGGAAGGCCAGCGCCAGGCGGTCCAACAGCCACCGGAGTTCCACCTGCGGGATGGCCACTTCGAGCGTGCCCGAGCTTGCTCCCACAAACGCCGCGCCCAGCAGCGCCGCCGGCAGGTAGCTCAGCCAGATCCCCAGCCGCCTCCTCCAACCCCCCGCGCGCTGCGGGAAGGCCAGGCAGAAGTGCACGAAGATGGCGGGCGCCAGCAGCCCGGCCCCGACGTTGCCGAAATACATCAGCTTGTCGAAGTTGTTCAGCTTCCCGGTGTAGTGGAAGGTGGACAACACGAAGCTCGCCAGACAGAGCACATAGAAGTGGAGGGCTCGCGGGGCGGTGCCCCGGCGGAAGTACACGAACAGGCCCACCGCCAGGTAGGCGGCGCCCACCAGGTACTGATAGTACAAGGCCGGATCGGGCGCCACTTCGCCCACGATCACGGTGACCTGAAATTCCGCCCCGTCGCGACGCACCAGGTAGCTGGCGCGGCTCCAGGGCCCCAGCCCCACCAGCACCTTGCTGACGTCCCCCGCCGCCTGGATAGCGGCTCCGTTTATGCCCAGCACCGTGTCGCCGGTCCGCAGTCCGGCCATGTCACCGGGACTGGAGGCGACCACGTGCAGGGCCTCGACCACACCCCGGCGCTCCACCCAGGTCACCCCGTCATCCGGCAGGCGGAAGCGCCGCTGTTGCTGCAAGTTCAGGACGGCGGAGAGCACCGCCGCTGCCGTCAGGATCATCAGCAGCGCGCTGCCGAATTGTACTCTCACGCCGCGCATGAGCGACTCCGCGGACACTACACCCTCAGGCGCACACCAATCCGCCTCCCCTTCGTCAGCAAGTTTGCTGCCAGCCCGCGGGCCTCGCGTCACCTTCAGCATAACCGCATGGCTCCCGCCGCTCCAAACTCATGGAACCCGCTCCCAATGGGCTGTGGACCCTGCGCGGCGCGAACGTGGATCTGGCTGGTTCCCTGGGGCCGATCCCGTTCTCGGAAGGACTATCCCGAAATCGGGAGAAACCCTCTACGCGGAACGGGAGCGCGCTGGGAGGCGGGCGCGGACAACCCGGGGGAGGGGCGATTTGACAGGGGCCGCAGCGGGGAGGGACAATAAATTGGAACGCGGGAGTAACTCAGTTGGTAGAGTGCGACCTTGCCAAGGTCGATGTCGCGGGTT
>CAZIRH010000019.1:0-24280 GCA_964541065.1 uncultured Solibacteraceae bacterium | reverse complement strand
CCCGGCATGCAGGAGATGCTGTCGCCTACGGCCGCGCTGGTGGGCGCGGGCATCCGCGCGGCCCTCATCACTGACGGCCGGTTCTCCGGCGGCACCCGCGGCCTGTGCGTCGGCCACGTCTCGCCCGAGGCGGCGGCCCGCGGCCCCATCGCCGCCGTCCGTAACGGCGACCGCATTTACATCAACGCCACCACCCGCCGCCTGGAGCTGAAGGTGAGCGAGGAGGAAATCCGCCGCCGCCTAGCCGTTCTGCCGCCCTTCGAGCCCAAAGTGAAGCGCGGCTGGCTGGCCCGCTACGCCCGCTTCGTCACCAGCGCAGACACGGGCGCGGTCTTCGAGATGTGACGACCTCCCAGCGGGGCCGGACTGTCAACTTGCGAGACAGGGCGCTAGCGCGCGGTCATGAGGTGATCCCACTGCCTCCCAGCGCGTTCGAGGAGGCGCGGCAGGTCGCGCTCCAGCAGATAGCCCTGCCGGACCAGCTCGCGCGCGGCCGCGCTGACCTTCTCGAGATAGGCGGCGCGGCTGCCGTAGCGCTTCTCGATGGCGGCGGGCGGGAACGGTATGAACGAGCCCACCATGCTGTACAACTCGTTCGGCGCGCCGAGCGCCGGGTCGCGCAGGTTCCATCCGGTATAGACGCCCAGGGGGACGGCCACATCGGGCAGGCGGATGCCAGCCCGCTCGTTGCCGTCCGGGTCCACCGCGGGGACCAGCATGGGGAAAGGCGGGCCGAGCCTGGGCGGCTCGATGCTGACAATGCCGAGGGTTCGGAACTCTGGCCCGTAGTCGGCGCGCCAGGCTTTGTGGATGCGCCCGGGGAAGCCGGCGCCGGGCGGTACCAGGGTCTCGCTGGCGATCTTCGGGTAGCTGGAGGGAGGCGGCTCGGCGCCCTGGGCCAGCCAGCGGTTCATGGCCACGAGCAAGGCGCGCATCGAGACGCGGAAGTCGTTCGGGTTGGCCAGTTGCTGGGTGCCGCTGCGCGGTGGCGGCCAGGCGGAGGGGCCATGCTGGCTGCCGGCGAACAAGTAGATGCGTGTGCCCGGCGCCAGGGGTGCGTCCTGTTTGTCGTCCAGAGCCGTGTGAATCAGGGACGCCGCACGCCCGTAGTACTCGTATGAGGAGTTGGTGCAGAAGACCTTGGGGACCACGCCCGCGGCCCGGGCGCGGCGGAGCAGGCCGTCAGTGAGGCCGGTGAGCGGGTCGGTCTGGTCGAGGTCGGTGAAGGGGAAGATGTCGGTGGGGTAGAGAGTATTCAGGAAGGGGTGGCCATCGCGGGATGGTTGCGCAAAGCGGTGGTTGAAACTGCCGCGGCCGGCGCCGGCCACGTGAGCCATCATCCCGTCGAAGACCTGGCGCCCCTTCTCGTCCTGGTTGAATCCGCAGTAGAGAAACGTGCGCAGGAAGCGCCCGCTCTGTGAGGTTCCGAAGCCGATGGCGCGCTTGAGATGCTGGTGCTGATCGGCCAGCATGATGTGCCACTGCTGCTCGGTCCCGCCGTACTTCAGGAACGAGATGAAGTCGCGCACGGCGGCGGGGCCGAGGCCCACCAGCGCCGGATCCTGCGCCTTGTAGACCACGTCGTAGAGCCGGCCGGGTTCGAAGCCCGCCTCCATGATGACCCGGGTACGATCCGGGGAGAAGCTCCAGCGGTCGCGAGGGATGGTCTGGCGAGGGCCATCCACGCGCTCGCGCACCGCCAGGACATGGGCGGGATCGTTCGGGTCGGCCACCGGGTAGGCGACCCGCATGGTGCGGTCGGCCAGCGCGAAGCTGGTAGTCTTCTTGTCCGGCGTGAACTCCGAGCGCACCAGGCCGGTGAGGCCCTGGACTACGGGAGCGTCGAGGCGCAGCAGCTTTTCCTCGGGGGGCACGTCGAACTGCCAGCCCAACCACACCAGGGTGAAGCCCTCCTCCAGCAGCAGGCCGTCGCCGAAGTGCTCCGTGGCGCTGGGATCGAGCGAGCCGGCGGCCAGGTTGAACATGCCCAGCATGCCCTTGCGGCCGCGGTTCGAGACCTCGAAGAGGACCGTGCCGTTGCCGGTCTTCGGGTCGCGCGGTTTGAACACATAGAGGTCCGCGGAAAACTCGACTTTGCCCTCCGCGTTGCGGGGGGCCAGACCGATGTCGCAGATGATCTTGTTGGCAGCGAGTGCGGGGTCCACGGCGAAGTAGGCGCGGCCCACGATGCGCTCGTAGGGACCCGCCTTCCCGAAGGGCCTGCCGGCCAGTACGTCAGTGCGCTCGTGGACTTCGATGCGAACCAAGCCGGCGAAGGCTGCGGTGGCTAACAGGAGCGAGCTGGGAAATGCGGATCGGCGCATGCGGTCATTAGAGAACGTGGCTCAGGCCAGCGTCAAGTTGGCCTGGGCGGCCAGCGAGAAGTCGGCCAGTTCGCCGCGCTCCAGCTTGGGGAAAGCCGCGGCGGCGATCATGGCGGCGTTGTCGGTGGCCAGAGCGGGCGAGGGGAAGTACACGGGGCAGGGGAGGTCCGCCTCCTGTGCGGCCCGGCGGAGGCCGGCGTTCGCGGCGACACCGCCGGAGACAATCACCGCGCGCGCGCCGATCTCCTCGGCCGAGGCCGTGGCCCGGCGTAGCAGTTCCTCGATGACCGTGCGCTGGAAGGAGGCCAGCAGGTCGAGGGTGCGCCGAGGTGTCACGGACAACCATTGCTCGACGGTCGGACGCGGGTGCTCGCGCCGAAACCGCCGGCGTTCGGCGATCTCGGCGGCCAGGTCCTGCTGCTCGGTCCAGCGCAGCACCGCGGTCTTCAGGCCCGAGAAGCTGAAGTCCAGCGGGTTGCCTTTCATCCGCGACAGGGTGAAGCGTACGGCCTCGCGGTTCCCGTAGGGCGCCAGGCGGTCAATCACCGGCCCGCCAGGGTAGCTGAAGCCCAGCAGCTTGGCGACCTTGTCGTAGGCTTCGCCGGCGGCGTCGTCGCGGGTCTTGCCGAGGAGGCGGTAAGCGAAGCCGTCACGGACTTCGAACAGGTGGGTGTGGCCGCCGCTCACCACCAGGGCCAGGGCGGGGAACTCGACCGGGCGGCCTTCGCGCGCGGCCTCGGAGATGACCGCATGAATGTGCCCCTCGAGGTGGTTCACGCCGATGAGCGGCAGGCGCCGCGCAAAGCACAGAGCCTTGGCGTAGGTCATGCCCACCAGTAGCGACCCCACCAGGCCGGGCCCGGCAGTGACGGCCACGGCGGCCAGCTCCTCGAGGCCCGTGGCGGCCTCCTCCAGGGCCAGCCGCACCACGGGCACGATGGCCCGGAGGTGTTCGCGCGAGGCCAGCTCCGGCACCACGCCTCCGTAGCGGCCGTGCGTCTCAAGCTGCGAGGCCACCACCGAAGACAGCACCTCGGTTCCGCCCGCGACCACCGCCGCAGCGGTCTCGTCACACGAGGTTTCTATGCCGAGAATGCGCCTGCTATGCTGCCCTTGAGGCATGCAGCTCTCTGAGTTCGATTATCCCCTGCCGCGGGAGCTGGTCGCACAGCGGCCGCTCGCGGACCGGGCTGGCTCGCGTATGCTCGTGCTCTACCGCCAGGAGCGCTGCTGGGAGGACCGCCTGTTCCGCGAGTTGCCCACATTCCTCCAGGCCGGCGACTGCCTGGTGCTGAACGACTCGAAGGTCTTCCCCTCCCGCTTATTCGGCCATCGCGCCGGGGTGCGGGCCCTGCGGGTGGGCAAGAAGAACCCGGCGCGCAAGCAGCATTTGAAGGGAGTGGTCGAGGTGCTGCTGTTGCGCCCGCAGCCAGGGGCCCCCACGCTGTGGCAGGCCCTGGTCCACCCGGGGCGCAAGATGCACCTCGGCGAGCGGGTCCGCTTCGATGAGGAACTCGAGGCGGAAGTGGTGGCGCGGGGCGAGCTGGGGGAGCGCACCCTGCGCCTCGACTATGACGGCGACCTCTACGAGAAGCTCGAGCGCATCGGTCACACGCCCCTGCCTCCATACATCAGGCGGCCCGACGAGCCGGGCGACCGCGAGCGCTACCAGACCGTCTACGCGTCTCACACCGGCTCGGTGGCTGCGCCCACCGCCGGGCTGCACTTCACGCCGGAGATCCTGGAGCAATGCCGCGCCGCCGGGGCCGACATTGCCTACGTCACGCTGCACGTGGGCCTGGGCACCTTCCAGCCCATCCACAGCGAGACCGTCGAGCAGCACCGCCTGCATGCCGAGGTCTTCGAGATCACGGAGCCCAATGCCGCCAAGATGCGCTCGGCCGACCGCCTGGTGGCGGTGGGGACCACCAGCGTGCGCACACTGGAGACCGTGGCGCCGGACTTCACGCGGCTCGCCGGCGAGACAGACTTGTTCGTTTACCCCGGCTTCCGCTTCCAGGCCACCGGTGCGCTGCTGACCAACTTCCACCTGCCGCGTTCGAGCCTGCTGGTGCTAGTGTGCGCCTTCGCCGGCGCCGAGCTGGCGCTGGCGGCGTACCGTCATGCGGTCGAGGCCGGCTACCGGCTCTATTCCTACGGGGACTGCATGTTGATTCTATAGAGACGATGGAATGGCACGACCTGCACGACCCGAATGACCCCGAGCTGGACCGGCTCGCGGCGCACTACCAGCTTCACGCGCTGCATGTGGAGGACTGCCGGCACCGCGACCAGAGCGCCAAGGTCGAGGAGAACGGCGGCTACCTATTTGTGGTGCTGAAACCCGTGGGAAACCGACCCCGAGGGCGCGCTGGAATTCTCCGACCTGGACATGTTCGTGGGGCGCGACTTCTTGATCACGGTTCAGGAGGCCGGCCAAGGGGGCGTGACGCGGATGCTCGACCAGGTGCGGGCCACCTGCTGCGGGCCGAAAGCGAGCTGGTCGGGCGCGACATGTGGCCGTTCCTGCGCGACCTCTACGATCACCTGGCGCAGAACCTGGACCTGGTCGAGACCCAGCGCGACCTGCTGAACGGCGCGCTGGACATCTACCTCTCGAGCGTGGCCAACCGGACGAACCAGGTCGTGAAGGTGCTCACCCTGCTGGGCACGGTGGCGCTGCCGGCGGTCATCATTTCGAGTCTCTACGGCATGAACGTCGAGGGGTTGCCTTGGAGGACCCATCCGCACGGCTTTGCCATCGTCACCTCGGTGGTGGCGGCGACCTCGGCGGTGCTCCTGGTGGTGCTTAAGTTGTTCCGCTGGCTGTAAAAAAGGGGACAGCCTGCATTCCCCCAGGCCTCGTGCGCTGGCGGCGAGCACGCGGAAAAAGGAGGCTGTCCCCTTTCTGGGAAGCCGGGCAGCACGGGTAGCACAAGCCCCGCCCATGAATCCAGGTACTGCATGCCAGGCCGGAGCGCTCCCGGATGGCGCCCTGGCGGGCGCCGACCGAGCCTATCCCCATCGGCGAGGCATCGTCCTATAAGTACCATGCTCTGGGGGTTAGAACTGACGCGCCAGAAAAGTGCTTGATTTTCCCGGATACGGGTGCTAAGCTATGACGGAAGGGGAGGAGGCGCATAGTCATGAGAAAGTTGTCATTGGCAGTGGGCCTGCTGTCTTTGATGGTGGCTCTACCTGTGCAGGCGGGCATCATCGTCTATTCCAACGACTTCGAGCCGCCCGGGGGGCCGGGTCCGGAGTGGTCGAACACGTCAACATCGATCACGCCCGGCGGCTGCTTGCACTGCACGACGTTCCTTGGGGTGCCGTTTGCCAACGATACCGTGAGCCTCACTCTCGGCGGTTTGCCCGCGCACACGGCGCTGACGCTCAGTTTCTCGCTGTTCGTACTCGCCTCCTGGGACGGAAACGACACCCTCTACGGGCCTGACCATTGGCTGCTCGGTGTGGCCGGCGGACCAATACTGCTGGACGCAACCTTCTCCAACACCGAGATTGATAACCACCGACAGTCCTACCCTGACAACCACCCCTCCGATCACCCGGGCCGCACCGGAGCCGCGGAGAACAACACGCTGGGCTACGCGATTCCGTACGGCGATTCGGTTTACAGCCTCACCTACACAATCCCGCATAGCGCCGGCTCCGTGCAGTTCGACTTCATGGCCTCGAATCTGCAAGGCTGGTGGGACGAGGGTTGGGGCCTGGATAACGTCAGCGTGGAGGCGCTGGGCACGACCGGGGTTATCCCTGAACCGGCCGCCATCGCGCTCGCCGGAGCCGGCCTGGCGCTGCTCGCCTTGCTTCGCCGCCGTCGCGGCTGAGTTGCTGTTTCGCTGAACGGGACCCCGATTCCGGGGTCCCCGGCCAGGGTCCCCATTCCCGCCTCGAAGTCCTCTGTGATGAAATCACTGCACCCAGACGCTGGTGGTGCGCCCGATCTTGCCCGAACTCCCAAGACGTGAGGCGAGTTCGGGCAACGAACGCTGCGCTTCAACTACAGCTGGGACCTGTACCAGAGATTCGACCAGATTGGGCACGTGCCGCTGCCTCCCTACATCAGGCGGCCCGACGAGCCGGGCGACCGCGAGCGCTACCAGACCGTGTATGCGGCCCGCACCGGCTCGGTGGCTGCGCCCACCGCCGGGCTGCACTTCACGCCGGAGATCCTGGAGCAATGCCGCGCCGTCGGGGCGGACGTCGCCTATGTCATGCTGCACGTGGGCCTGGGCACCTTCCAGCCCATCCACAGCTAGGCCGTCGAGCGGCACCGCCTGCATGCCGAGGTCTTCGAGATCACGGAGCCCAATGCCGCCAAGCTGCGCTCGGCCGGGCGCCTGGTGGCGGCCGGGACCACCTGCGTGCGCACACTGGAGACCGTGGCGCCGGACTTCGCGCGGCTTGCCGGAGAAACAGACCTACTGCTCTATCCCGGCTGCCGCTTCCAGGCCACCGGTGCGCTGCTGACCAACTTCCACCTGCCGCGTTCGAGCCTGCTGGTGCTGGTGTGCGCCTTCGCGGGCACCGAGCTGACCCTCGCCGCCTACCGCCACGCGGTCGAAGGCCGGTACCGATTCTATTCCTACGGCGATTGCATGCTGGTCGTGTAAGCTCAGCCCGGCAGAATCAGGCTGTGCTCGGCGTCGAAGCGAATGCGCCGTTTTTCCAGGTACGACTTCACAGCCAACAGCGGCGGTTGGATCGAGATGGCAGCCAAGGCGACATCGCCGGTGGGCAACTGACGTGACTTGCAGCAGTCGAGGAAATTGCGCACGTGATCCACGGTGACGTCGCCCGGAAAGTCCTTCTGGATGGGCTGCGCCCCTTTCTCCGCAGGCGTGAAGACGTAGCGGTTGCGGTTGACGTACAGCTTGCCTTTGTCGCCATAGAACGTGACGCCGTAGGGCTGGGGATTGCCGACGATCACCGACTGGAACGACACGGTGAAGCCCGGATACTCGAACAGCGCCGAGATGGTGTCGGGCGCGTCCCGGCCATCCGGGAAGTGGTGGATGCCGCCCGCCGCGACGGCCGAGTCCGGGGCTCTCTCGCCCAGGTACATGTGCACGACGTCCAGCCAATGGTGGCCAAAGTCGGTCATGCGTCCGCCATTGAAATCCAGATACGCGCGGAAATTGAAGTACATTCTCGGGTTCCAGTCGCGGTAGCGCACCGGACCCAGGAATCGCACCCAATCGAGGTTCGACGGCTTCTCGATGACGCCGCGCGACGTGTAGGCGCGGGGCGGACCGTCGTTCCATATGCACTCCACCCACGTGACCTTGCCGACGCGGCCCGACTTCACGAATTGGTCGCGAGCCTCGATGTAGACCGGTCCGGAGCGCTGCTGGACCCCCACCTGGCAGATACGGTTGTTCCGCCGGGCTGCCTGGACCAGCAAGGGAGCTTCGTCCAGCGTCCGGCACAGCGGTTTCTCCAGGTAGACGTCCTTGCCCGCGTTCATGGCATCGACGGCGTGGTCTTTGTGCCAGTGGTCGGGCGATGCGATCAGCACGGCATCGACTTCCTTCATTGCGAGCAGCTTTTCGTGCTCGTGGAAGGGTTTCGCACCGGGAGCCTGGCCCAGCGCCTCATCGATGCGCGCACCGTAAACATCGCAGACGGCCCGCACTTGCACGTCGGGGTTGAGCTGGAACCTGCCCATGACGTACCGGCCGCGGCCGCCCGCGCCGATCAAGCCGAGCCCGATTTTGTCGTTCGCCCCCAGCACGCGCGAATAGGAAAGCGCGCTCAGGGCGGCGGTCTTTGCGGCGTCCCTTCTGGTGATCGTCATTTCAGTTCCCTCACGGCGGCGATCGTCGCTGTCCCGCGGCAGCTTACCACCATGTGCACCCCAGCGTCCACATCAGGCGTCCAGCGGGCGGAAGTTGAGGCCCAGGGCCTTGAGCCGCTCGAGGTGAACCGGCAGCCGACCGCAGAAGTGGGCGTAGTCTCTGCGCTCTTTTGGCGTCCAGGCGACTTCGGCCAACGCGCACATGCGCGGGAACGCCATGTACTCGAGATGTTGCGGCGTGGGGATGTACTCGCTCCAGAGCTGCCCTTGCGTGCCGAGCACGTGTTTGGCCTCTGCGGCGCTGAGTTCGGCCGGAACGGGTTCGTAGCCGTACACCTTCTCGACGGTAGTCAGCCCGCCGATGGCCAGCGGCTGCTTGGGGTCCCGCGACTGGTAGTAGTCGAAGTAGGTGTGGGAGGCCGGGGTCATGACCACGTCGTGGCCGTGCCGCGCCGCCTCGATACCGCCCTTGACGCCGCGCCACGACATGACCACGGCGCCGGGCGTCATGCCGCCTTCGATGATTTCGTCCCACCCTACGAGGGTGCGGCCGCGTGCGCGGAGGAACTTGTTCATCCGCCCGATGAACCAGGTGTGCAACTCGGCTTCGTTCTTCAGGCCCAGCTCCCGGATCCGCGCCTGCGCCTCCGCGCTGGCCTTCCACTGGTCCGGGGGGACCTCGTCGCCGCCGACGTGGATGTACTTGCCGGGGAACAGTTCCAGCACCTGCGCGAGCACGTCCTCGAGGAAGCGGAAGGTCTTCTCGCTGACGCTGAAGACATTCTTCGAGACGCCCCACTGGGTCCACACCTCCAGTTTCTCCCCGGTGTTGCCGAATTCCGGGTAAGCCGCCAAAGCCGCCTGGGCGTGTCCGGGCATCTCGATTTCCGGCACCACGTTGACGTGCCGCGCTTGCGCGTACGCCACGATCTCGCGGACGTCGGCCTGCGTGTAGTAGCCGCCGTGGGGCTGGCCGTCGAAGCCCTGGGCCTTTCTCTCGTGGCCCACGCGGGTCTGGCTCCGCACGCTGCCGATTTCGGCCAGCTTCGGATACTTCTTGATCTGGATGCGCCAGCCCTGGTCGTCGGTGAGATGGAAGTGCAGCGTGTTGAGCTTGTGCAGGGCGAGGGCATCGATGTATTTCAGGATGGCGGCCTTGGGCATGAAGTGGCGCGCCACGTCAACGTGCCCGCCGCGCCAGGGGAAGCGCGGGAAGTCCTCGATCTCGAGGCAGGGCACGCGCCACCCTGCGCCGCCACGCGGCGTCTGGCCGTAGGCTGCCGGCGGCAGCAGTTGCCGCAGGCTCTGCGCGCCATAGAAGATCCCGGCCGCCGTCGAGGCCCGTATGGTGACGCGCTTCGCGCCCACCTCCAACAAGTAGCCTGCGGGTCCCAAACGGGCCAGGCTCGGGTCGAGGCGCGGCGCCCCGCCGGACACAGCGCACCCCAGGATTCCTGCCAGCCAGTGGCCTTCGGCGGGCGTGCCCGCGTTCGACACGACTCGTGTGGCCGAGTTCACGACGAACTCCCCGGTCCGCCGGACTAACCGCACGGGGCGAGGGATCAGGGCCGGTTCCTCGGCTTCCTGCCAGGCTCGTGCGGCCAACGCGCCGCCGAGTCCCGCCATCACGGTTCGACGCGTAGTCATGGTGGGCTCCTTCCCACCGAGTCTAACGCGGAGCGAAAAAAGGTGTTTGAGTGTACTGTCCCGCTGTCCGGTGTCCCGGGGTCGCTGATTCGGTGATGTCTCCAGGGGGCCGGGAAGCGTCCCCTACTCAGCTTCCTTGTGCGGATGCTCCTTGTCGGCCTCTCTCATCAATCGAGGGAGCTCCTCGGCCGTCGGCGGCGTCGGCAGCTTGGGATCAGCGGGTAGCTTCTCGATGATCCTCTTGAGCACGGAGACGGCTTCTTCGACTTCCCTGGGCATGATCTTCGCCACCGGCTCGTCACCGCGTTGCGGCGGATCCACCGTGCCTACCAGCAGGCCCAGCAACGCCCGCTGGATGCAGTGGCGCACCGTGGGCGGCACCAAGTTGACGCACAACGTCTGGTTGCACCCCAGGCCCACCCAGGTCCAGTCGGTCACCACGTTCTTGCACGGGGCGATAGCACGGATGAGGTAGCAGCCCGGCGGCACTCTCACCTGCGCGTGAATCCGGCCGCCCCCCGGACCGGGCACCTGCATAAGGAACAAGCTGTAGTTCATGCCCTTCCATCTCAGCGGCGTGCCGTCGCAATGGAAGATCTGCCCATAGAAGTTGTGTCCGCTGGCCTGGTACGGCGCGCACGGATGGATGCTGTCGCGGACGGTGATGCTCAGAATCGAATCCATACACTTGTCCTCCTTTGCGTTCTGGAACTACCTTGGCACCGCGTGGAGTTGTGTGAACGAACTGCCGTTTTCGCTAGCCCCTAGGCCTGGCCTGCCGCGGCGGACAAACCGGCCTGACAGATTCTGGACGCGATCGGAGGGAAAAGTCAAGCCCTTTCGCCAGGGATTAACGGAGGTTAATGTGGCGGCGACCGCGGGGTCTTCCTGGCGGCGCTCCCGCTATTCGGCTGGCTGTGAGCCGAGTGGCGTCGCCGGGGTCAAGCCCCGTATAACGAAAGGACTGTCGGCAGTCCGTGGTGCCTGCACGTCCGCCCTGACCGGGACGCGATCCGCCAATGCAGCAGTTGAGCGTCATCGGGCGGGAAATCCGGCTGCCGGCTTACCAGGGCGCCCCGGAGGAGAAGCTGTCGGCGGAGCTGGCGCGCTGCGGCGTCACCTCCAGGACGTAGCTTTCGCGTCCCAGCCGCGCGTGGCGAGGGATAATCGCCGGCTCCGCCGGTTCCTGCCCCACCCGTGTGGCCAGCTAGGCGCTGAATTTGGTCACCATGGTTCGTCGCGTGATCATCGTCCGTGCTTGCCGCTCTCTGGAACCGAGTCCACCGTGAGCGCAGCCGGCACTGCGGCCCTGGCGAAACTTCGCCGCCGAGCGAGGCCTGGCCTCGCCAGGCAACCGGCAAGAGGAAAAGTGCCGCCGGCGGCCTGGCCCCCGCGCTCAGCGGGGCTGCGGACACCGGATTCTCCAACGCCGGACTTGCAGATACTCATCGAGCTCTTTCGCACTGCCGAATTGCCTGCCGATGTCGATCTCGTAGTAGTTCCTGTGCTTCTCGAACATCTCCTCGGTCACGAATCCCTGGATGGGAGTGTTCGCGTGCAATTGTTCGCACTTGCCGAAGTACAGGTAGCCACGCGCAAAATTGGCCATGGGTCTCTCGACCTTGCCCATCTCGGAAGTGAGAATCGTAGCGAAGGGCGAGGCATACAGGTCGAAGCCGACGCGCTCGTGATTCCGGGATTCCATCACCTTCTCGAGCACCGTGAAGGTGCCCATGTCTGCCGATACCTGAAACACCCGATCGCCGTACTTGTCGTACAAAACCTTCGCCATGATGGGACGGCTGTATGGCGGGTCCGGAGGTCTGCCCACATGCGTCTGATCATGGCCGCGGCCCACGAACAGAAGCCCCTTGACTCCTTTGGCCAGGGTAGCCTTTTCGGCGTTCTCAGCCATGACCACGTCCCGCTTGAGAAAGGGTCCCATCACTTCGGGATGGTCTTTCGGCAGGGTCTTAATCTTGATGTACATCTCCGTCCAGTCGAGGGTGATGTCAATGCCAACGAAGCGCATCTTGTCCCTGCCCCGGGGAAGACCTGCGTTGAGTTTCCGCACCGCCTCGATGAGATCCCAATGCTCCTTCGAGTTCCAACCGGCCGCAGCTTGGCTCCGGGCGAAGTTCAGCAGCGCGGCCGGGTCGGGCTGCGCGGCGGTGACCAGCCGTTCGAGTTCCGCATCCGCAGAAGGGTTGGAAAACTCCCATCCGATGCAGCGGACGCCGGCCTGGTGGTAAAGCCGGGGAATGAGGTTGATGATGAACTCCTTGTGTTCTCTCACGTTGTGGGCTTCGCCGAAGACAACCACGTCGTGCCGCTTGAAAAGCCCTATGAAATAATCGTCCGCAGGCCGGGCATTCTTGGCCAGCCAGTCGGCCAAGTGCGGGTAGTCGCTCACGGCGACGGTTTCGGGCTTCACCGGTTGCGCGTCCCTGACCCATGCGGGCACTGTGATACTTTGCTGCGGCCGCAGTGATGCTGCGGCCAGGAGCGCGATCACCAAAAAAGCCGGAGTCTTCTGACTCATAGCAGGTCTCCAATCCAGCTTGGAAGTTCTCTCACGGAACGCGTGGTCCAGGGCTTGCGTTCTGAACCGGGACCGCGACCAGTATACACCTGGCTGCCTGCGGTGGGGTCGGTCTGTCTTGGCCCGCCGGGCGCGGCCGCAACTGCGGACGGCGGGTTGCTGGTGAAGTTGTTCCCGCGGGTCGGAGGGCGGTGGCGTCGCCGGGGTCAAGCCCCGTATAATGAAAGGACTGCCGGCAGTCCGTGGTGTGTGCACGTCCGCTCTGGCCGGGACGCGGTCCGCCAATGTTCGACAACCTGTCCGAGAAGTTACAGCGCGTCTTCAAGAACCTCCGTGGCGAGGGCCGCCTGACGGCCGAGAACATGGAGGTGGCGCTGCGCGAGATCCGCGTGGCGCTGCTGGAGGCGGACGTCCACTTCCGGGTGGTCAAGCAGCTTGTCGAGAACGTCAAGCAGAAGGCCGTGGGCGAGGAGGTGCTGACGGCGCTGTCGCCCGCGCAGCAGGTGGTCAAGATCGTCCGGGACGAGCTGGTGACGGTCCTGGGCAGCCAGCACTCCAAGCTGCGCTTCTCCAACGATCCGCCCAGCGTGATGTTCCTGGCGGGCCTCCAGGGCTCGGGCAAGACCACCACCACCGGGAAGCTGGCGCGGTGGCTCCAGCGCAACGGGCACAGCCCGCTGATGGTGTCGGTGGACGTCTACCGGCCGGCGGCGCGCCAGCAGTTGAGCGTCATCGGGCGGGAGGTCCGGCTTCCGGTTTACGAGGGTGGGCCGGAGGAGAGGCTGCCGGCGGAGCTGGCGCGCGGGGCGCGGCGCGAAGCGGCCAACTCGGGCCGGGACGTGCTGCTGGTGGACACCGCGGGGCGCCTGCACATCGACGACGAGCTCATGCGCGAGCTGGCGCAGCTCCGCGACCTGCTGGCCCCCGTCGAGATCCTGTTCGTGGCCGATGCCATGACCGGCCAGGACGCCGTCCGCAGCGCCGACGAGTTTCACAAGCGCCTGGGGATCACCGGCATCATCCTGACCAAGATGGACGGGGACGCGCGCGGCGGCGCGGCGTTGTCGATCCGCACCGTCACCGGCCAGCCCCTGAAGTTCGTGGGCGTGGGCGAGAAGTACGACGCGCTGGAGCCCTTCTATCCCGACCGGGCGGCCTCGCGCATCCTGGGCATGGGCGACGTGTTGTCGCTCATCGAGAAGGTCGAAGAGGAGGTGGACCGCGAGCAGGCCGCCGAACTGGGACGCAAGTTCCTGGAAAACGAGTTCACGCTCGAGGATTTCCGTGATCACATCCGCCAACTGCGGCGGTTGGGGCCGCTGGAATCCATCCTGGCGATGATGCCCCAGATAGGGGTTCTCAAGGACCTCAAGAACGTCCAGGTGGACGAGAAGCAGATCACCCGGGTGGTGGCCATCATCGACTCGATGACGGCCCGGGAGCGGGCCAATCACAGCCTGATCAACGGCTCGCGGCGGCGGCGCATCGCCCGTGGCAGCGGGACCACCGTGCAGGAGGTGAACATTGTCTTGCGGCAATACGTGCAGATGCGCAAGATGATGCGCAACCTCTCGGGCGGCTTCCTGGGCAAGCGGCTGGGCAAGATGAAGTTGTCCAGCTTTCTGGAGCAGCGACTCTAGACGAGATTCACCCCATCGAACGAGGAAGGTATGTTGATGATACGGTTGGCGCGGTTCGGCGGAAAGAAGAAGCCGTCCTACCGCGTGGTGGTCATTGAGAAGCAAAAGGCCCGGGACGGCAGCGCCCTCGAGGTGGTCGGCTACTACAACCCGGTACCGGAGCCGGCGGTGGTCCGGCTGAAGCACGATCGCATCGCCCACTGGCTCAAGGTGGGCGCCCAGCCGTCGGATACGGTGTCGCGGTTGCTGGTCAAATGCCCGGCGCCCGCGGCCGAGCCCGCGGCCTGAGGGCGTCCCACTGCGCCGCCGCGGCGGGCAATGCTAGAATCGAGACATCAAGGAGGCGCAGGGATGTCAGGGATGAGAGAGTTGGTCGAGGAGATTGCGAAGGCTCTGGTGGACATCCCGGAGCAGGTTGCCGTGCGGCAGGTCGAAGGCGAGCAGGTCACCGTGCTCGAGCTGCGGGTAGCACCCAGCGATCTGGGCAAGGTGATCGGCAAACAGGGCCGGACCGCGCGCTCCATTCGCACGATCCTGGGCGCCGCCGGCATGAAACTGAACCGGCGTTTCACGCTGGAGATTCTGGAGTAGCCTCTGGAAGCGGCGCCGCAGCCGGGCCCGGATGAGCAGTGGGTGACGTTGGCGCGGCTCACGCGGGCCTGGGGCAACCGCGGGGCCGTCTGCGCGGTGCCCCTGGGCCGGGACGCGGCGGGATACCGCCCGGGGGCGGAGGTCTTTGTTTCCCGCGCCCGGAATGCCGGGCCGGCGCGGCTGGAGGTGGAATGGGTCCGCGAGCGGCGTGGCGGCCTGGTCTTCAAGTTCCGCGGCGTCGATTCCATCGACCAGGCCGAGCAACTGGCAGGCGCGGAAGTCCGCGTCCCGCTGGCCCAGCGGCGCGGGCTGCCCCCCGGCGAGTATTACCAGTCGGATCTGATCGGCTGGCGGGTGGTCGAGCGCTCCAGCGGACAGGCGCTCGGAGTGATCACGGGATGGAAAGAGTGCGGCGCTGCGCCCCTGCTGGAGGTAGAGACCGGCGCGGGCGGGGAACCGCTGCTGGTTCCCTTCGCCCGCGCGATCTGTGTCGAGATTGACCCGGCGGGCCGTCGCGTGGTGGTGGAGTTGCCTGAGGGTCTGAAGGAACTGAGCGGCTGATGGTTTTTCACGTGCTCACCATATTTCCGGAGTTCTTTCAAGGGCCCTTCGAGCACGGGGTGGTGGCGCGGGCGCGGCAGGGCGGCGCCGTCGAGATTCGCGTACACAACCTGCGGGACTGGACCTTCGACCGCCACAAGACGGTGGACGACCGCCCCTTCGGCGGCCGCGAAGGCATGCTGCTGAAGGCGGAGCCGGTCTTCCTGGCCGTGGAGTCGATCTGGCCGGAGCGCCGGCCGGACCAGCGCGTAGTGCTGCTGTCGGCCCAGGGCCGGCTGTTCGACCAGGCGGCCGCCCGGCGGCTGGCTTCCTGCGGAGAGCTGCTGCTGATCTGCGGGCGGTACGAAGGCGTGGACGAGCGCGTGGCCGAGCACCTGGCCGACGAGGAGCTCTCCATCGGCGACTACGTGCTCAGCGGCGGCGAGCTGGCCGCGGCGGTCGTCATCGATGCGGTGGCCCGCTTGCTGCCAGGCGTGCTGGGCAATGCGGCCTCGGCCGAGGAGGAATCTTTCAGCGCCTCCGAAGACGGGCAGTTGCGCCTGGACTGCCCGCAGTACACGCGCCCCGCGGACTTCCGCGGTTGGAAGGTGCCCGACGTTCTGCTCAGCGGCCACCACGAAGCCATACGCCGCTGGCGGCGTCAGGCGGCCTTCGAGAAAACCCGCCGCTTGCGGCCCGATTTGTTGAAATCAAGGAACTACGAAGATGAATCACCCGTCGCTCAAGAAGTTCATTGAGACGCACCGGCGCCAGGAGCTTCCGGAGTTGCACCCCGGAGATACGGTGCGCGTGCACGTCAAGATCAAGGAGGCCGAGAAGGAGCGCCTGCAAGTCTTTGAGGGCACCCTCATCGCTCGCAAAAACACCGGCCTGGGGGAGACCATCACGGTGCGCAAGAGCAGCTTCGGCCACGGCGTCGAGCGCGTCTTCCCGCTGCACGCTCCGGTGGTGGACCACATCGAGGTGGTGCGCAGCGGCAAGGTGCGCCGGGCCAAGCTGTACTACCTGCGCGGGCGCAAGGGCAAGGCGGCCCGGCTGAAAGAGCGCGAGTAACTTGACGGCCTGCGGCGGTGGGACCTTCCGGTGCACCAGCCGCCTCGAGGGCCAGCTTCGCCGGGCCGGCTTCCGGCTGGTGGCGGGCGCCGACGAGGCGGGCCGGGGCTCGCTGTTCGGAGCGGTCTTCGCGGCCGCGGTCATCCTCTCCCCGGAACGCCCGGTGCGCGGACTACGTGACAGCAAGCAGCTTTCCCCAGGCCGGCGCCAGGAACTGGCCGCGCGCATCCGGCAGCGCGCCGTGAGCTGGGTGGTGGCCTCCGTGGACGCCCGGGTGATCGATCGTATCAACATCTATCAGGCCTCCCGGTTGGCCATGAAGCAGGCCATCCAGCAACTGGAACCTCAGGCGGAGCAGCTTCTGCTCGACGCCCTGACCGTCGATCTCCCTCTTCCCCAGCGGGCGGTGATCCACGGCGACGCCCTCTGCACCTCCATCGCCGCCGCCTCCATCCTGGCGAAGGTGGCCCGTGACGAGGCCATGTGCCAATGGCACGAGATCTATCCCCAGTACGGCCTGTGCCGGCACAAAGGGTATCCGACCGCCGAGCACATCCGGGCTTTGGAACGATATGGGCCGACCATCGAACATCGCTTCAGCTACCAGCCCGTCCACGCGGCTACCCCGCGCTGGCTCCAGTGGATCGGCGCGCTGCGGCGGGACACGGGAGGCTGGCTGTGGCCTTAGACCCGCGGCCGCCCCGCCTGGAGGAAGAAGGGCCGGGGTGCTCCTCGCGGCCCGCCTGGCGGGAACTGGCCGCCGCCGGGGGCTGGGTGGCGGTGTGCACGTTCCTGGGGGCGGCCCTGCTGGCGCTGCCCTGGACGCCGGCCTGGGAGCGCAATCACTTCGCCTTTCTCGGCACAGCATGGTCGGCCCTCTGGCTCAGCCCCTACTTCCGCGGAGGAATCAGCGGGCTCGGGCTGGTCAACGCGGGCATTTCTTTCTGCGAGTTGCTGCGTCTCATGGGATGGTGGTTTCTGGCCCGGGAGCGTCGCGCCCGGCAAACGCGTGGCCAAGCAGAGGATGCGTTGGATAGAATAAGAGTCAACGAACATCGCGAGGACAGTGGTGAGTCGTGAACGAGCCAGTGTAACGGAACCGGCGCCCGGGGCGGCGGTTCACAGAGTCGTAGAGCACCCGCGGGGAGCCATCGCCGAGTGGACGGTGACCGTGGTCCTGTTGCTGTTTGGGATCACCACCCTGGTCCAGGCCTTCGTCATCCCCACCGGGTCCATGGAAGACACCCTGCTGATCGGCGACCACTTGCTGGTGGACAAGCTCTCTTACGCCCCCGCCGGCCCGCTGAGCAAGTTCCTGCTGCCCTACACGCCCATCCGGCGCGGGGACATCATCGTGTTCCGCTACCCCCTGGACATCAAGCAGACCTACGTTAAGCGGATCATCGGGCTGCCGGGGGATCGCGTGCACGTCGAGAACAAGGAAGTCTATGTGAACGGGGTGAAGCTCGTCGAGCCTTACAAGTACCACAAGACCCCGTACACCGACTCCTACCGGGACAACTTCCCCGGCGTGCCCAACCTGCCCCTGCCCAGGCCGGCGCTGGAGATGCTGGAGAAGCACGTGGTCAACGGCGAGGTGGTGGTGCCACCCAACCATTTCTTTGCCATGGGCGATAACCGGGACATCTCCTGGGATTGCCGCTACTGGGGCTTCGTGCCACGTGAGAACATCATCGGCAAGCCGCTCGTCATCTATTGGTCCTACGACGCCCCCACCGAACAACTGGCCAAATCCACCATCAGCCTGGACCACCTGCTGGACGTGCTCCAGAACTTCTTCGCCAAGACCCGCTTCCGCCGCACGCTGAAACTGACGCCCGGCTATCCCACCCGCTAGACTGGAAGTCGGGAGTCGACATGTCCGGCGCGCACTACTACGGTGTGATCATGGCCGGCGGGCGGGGCACGCGGTTCTGGCCCCGCAGCCGGCGCTCGCGCGCCAAGCAGGTTCTCAAGGTGCTGGGAGAGCGCTCGCTGATCCGGCAGACCGTGGACCGGCTGCGTTCTCTGCTGCCTGCCGAGCGAATCTGGGTTCTCACCAACGACTATCTGCGCGCGGAGATCGTCCGGCAGTTGCCGGAGATCCCCCGGCGGCAGATCCTGGCCGAGCCCGCGCAGCGCAATACCGCGCCGTGCATCGGTTTGGCCGCGCACATCCTGCGATCCATCGAGCCCCACGCTGTCATGGGTGTCTTTCCGGCGGACCAGGTGATCGGCAGGCCCGCGCGCTTCCGGCGTCTGCTGCCCGCGGCGTTCCGCGCCGCCGCACGCGGGCGGATTGTGGTGCTGGGCATCCAGCCGCGCTGGCCCGAGACGGGCTACGGCTACATCGAGTTTCCCGAGGGCGTCCGCCCGGGCAGCCTCCGGCCGGTTCCGGTGGTGCGCTTCCGTGAGAAACCGGACCTCGCCACCGCCGAGGAGTTCGTGGTCGCCGGCCGGTTCTACTGGAACTCGGGGATGTTCTTCTGGCGCGCGGACGTCTTTTTGGAGTCTCTGCGCGAGCACCTGCCCAAGGCTGCCACGCTGCTGGCCGCGCTGCCGGCTTTCTCCAGCCGCGCCTTCCCGCGCCGCCTGCGCGAGGCCTTCCCGCGGTGCGAGAACATCTCCGTCGATTACGCCGTCCTGGAGAAGGCCCGTGGGGTAGTGGGGCTGCCGGCGGACGACATCGGCTGGAACGACGTGGGCAGTTGGAACGCGGTCTACGAGCTGCTGGCCCGCGACGCCGCCGGCAACGCCGGGCGCGCCGAGCTGCTGGCCGTGGCCAGCCGCGGCAACTACGTGGACGCCGAAGACAAGCTGGTGGCCCTGCTGGGAGTGGAAGACCTGATCGTGGTGGATACTCCCGACGCCCTGCTGGTGGCCGACCGCGCCCGCGCCCAGCAGGTCGGTGAGCTGGTCAAGCTGCTGGAGCAGCGCCGGCGCCAGGATCTGCTGTAGCCTCCGGCGCCGGCGGGCACTTCACCTTCCTCTGAGACCTACGGTCGGTGACGGAGTTCGGTCGTTGACAGTGGACCGCGGCGGCCTTGCGCTCGACGCCGGTCGCTGGTTATGCTTGCTGGAGGGCGGGAACCTTATGGCCGACCGACAGCAGCTCCACGACGTCGTCGAACAGTTGCCGGCGTCGGAGTTGGACGCCGCGCTGCGTTACCTGAAGTTCCTCTGGTACGACAGCCAGGAAGAAGAACCGATCGACGCGGAGACTGCCGCGAAACTGGACGCCGCGAGAGCCGAAGGCGGCCAACCTGTCGCGCTTGAGGACGTCAAACGCCGCTACGGTCTGTAATGCGGACAGTCCAGTTTCTTCCGGCGGCGCTCCGCGATTTCGACCGACTCGACCGCATCACACAGCAGCGCGTGACTACCGCTCTGGGACGACTTGCCGCCACCGGGCACGGAGATGTGAAGCGGCTTCAAGGCCGCGTTCGCGACTTCCGGCTCCGTGTCGGGAAGTGGCGCGTGTTCCTCGACCTCTACACGCCCGGAGTCATCCTGGTAACCGGGATTGACAATCGAGGTCAGGCGTACTGAGAGAAGACGTGACGACGGCCCGCTGCGAGCGCGGGAGGCGGATGATGATCCCCGTTTTGGCCAGCGCGGTTCTGTCCGCTCATTTCACCCCGATTCCGCGCCCGCGCCCAGCAGGTCGGTGAGCTGGTCAAGCTGCTGGAGCAGCGCCGGCGCCAGGATCTGCTGTAGCCTCCGGCGCCGGCGGGCACTTCACCTTCTTGAAGATCCTGGCCAGGATCTTCACCGCGCGGTCGATCTCCTGCTCGCTGATGACGTAAGGCGGCAGGAAGCGCAGCACCGTCTCGTGGGTGCAGTTGATGAGCAGGCCCTCCGCCATGGCCTCCGCGACGATCGGTTTGCCCGGGATGCTCAGCTCGACGCCGATCATCAGCCCGAAGCCGCGGACCTCCCGGATAAAGCTGTGGTGGCGGGCCAGCTCGCCGAGCTGCACCCGGAAGTCGCCGCCCAGGCGGAAGATGGAAGGCAGCAGGCCCTCCAGGATGTCCAGGAACTCGAGCGCCACCCGGCAGGCCAGCGCGCCGCCGCCGAAGGTCGAGCCGTGCATGCCCGCGCCGATGGTGGCGGCGGCCTTCTCGCTGGCCACTACGGCGCCCAGGGGCAGCCCGCAAGCCAGCGGCTTGGCCATGACGACCACGTCCGGCAGCACGGCGGGCTCGGCCAACTGGTAAGCGAAGTAGCGGCCCGTGCGCCCCAGCCCGCACTGCGTCTCGTCGAACACCAGCAAGGCGTCGAACTGGCCGGCCAGTTCGCGCGCCCGCCGCGCGTATTCCATGTCCAGCGGGTAGATGCCGCCCTCGCCCTGGATCCACTCCAGCAGGATGCCCGCGGTGCGCTCCGTCACCGCCCGCTCCAGCGCCGCCACGTTGTTGGGCGGCACAAACTGGACGCCGGGCAGCAGCGGCTCGAAATCCTGGCGGTATTTCTCCTGGCCGGTCACCGACAGCGCGCCCAGGGTCCGGCCGTGGAAGGAGTTGTCCAGGGCGATGACTTCGTGCTTGTCGGGACTCACGCGCCGGCCGTGCGCCCGCACCATTTTCAAGGCCGCCTCCATGGCCTCGGCGCCGGAGTTGGCGAAGAAGCTGCGCTGGAGGCCGCTGATCTGGGCCAGGCGCTGGGCCAGCCGGCCCTGATGCTCGTGGTAGTAGAGGTTGGAGCAGTGGATCAGCAGAGCCGCCTGCTCCCGGATCACGCTCAGGATGCGCGGGTGCCCGTGTCCCAGCGCGTTCACGCCGATACCAGCGAGCAGGTCCAGGTAGCGCCTCCCCTCCAGGTCGTAGACGTAGCAGCCCTTCCCGCGCCGGATCACCAGCGGATGGCGGCTGTAGTTCTGGAGCAGGTACTCGCTCTCGAGGTCCTGGACGACTTGTGCGGGAGTTTTCTCAGGTTGGGCGGCGGGCGGACTGCTCATTTCCTCATCATACTTCAGGATTCCCGGAAGGCCTGGGACAGCTTCCGGTAGGTGGCGGCCAACTCCTCCGGCACGATGCGGGTTTCGCCCACCGCGGTCATGAAACTGGTATCGCCGGGCCAGCGCGGCACCACGTGGACGTGGAGGTGGCCGGCCACCCCGGCCCCGGCGCACTCCCCGATGTTGAGGCCCACGTTGAAACCACGCGGCCGGTAGATGGCGCGCAGGTGCGCCTCGGCCCGCCGCGTCAGGCGCATCATCTCGGCCAGGGTGGCCTCCTCCGCCTCCTCCAGCGTGGCCACGTGAGCGTACGGCGCCACCATCAGATGGCCCGGGGTGTACGGGTACAGGTTCAGCAGCACGAAGCTGCGCTCCGCCCGGTGGACGAGGTAGTTCTCCTCATCTTTCTGCTCGGCGGATTTCCGGCAGAAGAGGCACTCTTGGGAGAGAGCGCCCTGCACGTACTGATACCGCCAGGGGGTCCACAGATAGTCCATCCCGAAAGCCTGGCTCCTGCCTCAAAGCGAAAGGGGATAGGGAGCGGACGGCGCCGCCGGAACCTCCATCGCGCCGTTCACCAGATCCTTCAGCTCCTTGCTGGGCTTGAAGAAGGGGATGCGCTTGGCGGGCACGTCCACGCGCGCGCCGGTCTTGGGATTGCGTCCGATGCGGGGCTGCCGCTGGCGGGTGCGAAAGCTGCCGAAGCCGCGGATCTCCACCTTCTCGCCCCCGCGCAACGAGCGCACCACGCTGTCGAATATGCTTTCGACGATCAACTCGGACTCCTTGCGGCTCATTTCCACCACCCGCGAGACTTCTTCGATCAGTTCCGCCTTGGTCATAGCTTCTCCTCTCCTTGTGTCCTGCTCCCGGTTCGTGCGCAGTCCCAACTGCCCAGGTTCAGCCCTGTCCTTTCAGATGCATCACCTCTTCGAGGGTCAGCGTGGCGGCCGCGGCCCGGCGCTGGTACTCCTCCAGGCGGCTCCGCTCCTCGTCGTCGCCCAGGGCCCGGATGCTCAGGCCGATTTTCTTGTCCGCCTCGCTCATTTTTATGATTTTGAACTCGTATTCCCGCCCGATATCCAGCGGCGGCTCGCTGTCGCGCCGCTGTCCCGCGCCTGGGATTTCCGAATTATGACACAAACCCTCGACGCCCTCGGCCAGCTCCACGAATATCCCGAAATTGGCGGCCCGGCAGACTTTGCCGCGCACCATGTCGCCCACCTGATGGGAGCGGAAGAACGTCTCCCAGGCGTCGGGTTGAAGCTGCTTGATGCCCAGGGAAAGCCGGCGGTTGGCCGCGTTGATATGCAGCACCACGGCCTGCACCATTTGGCCCTTTTTCAGCACTTCCGAAGGGTGCTTGACGCGCTTGGTCCAGGACAGGTCGGAGACGTGCACCAGCCCGTCGATGCCCTCTTCGATTTCCACGAAGGCGCCGAAGTCGGTCAGCTTGCGCACGCGACCCTCCACCACCGAGCCCACGCTGTAGCGCGACTCGACCGTGGTCCAGGGGTCCGGCTCGAGCTGCTTGATGCCCAGCGAAATGCGCCGCTCCTGGGACTGGACTGCCAGGACCACCGCTTCCACCTGGTCCCCCGGCCGGACCACCTTGGCGGGGTGCTTCATGCGCCGCGACCAGGTCATCTCCGAGATGTGGATCAAGCCCTCGACGCCCGGCTCCAGTTCCACGAAGGCGCCGTAGTCGGTGACGCTGACCACGCGGCCCAGCACGCGCGCGTGGGGCGGATAGCGCTCCCCGGCGCTCTCCCAAGGATCCGGCGCCAACTCCCTGAGGCTGAGCGACACGCGTCCCCGTTCCCGATCGAACTTCAGAACCTTGACGGTCAGTTCGTCGCCGGCGTTGACGATCTCGGAAGGATGGTTGACCCGGCCCCACGACATGTCGCTGACGTGCAGGAGGCCGTCGATCCCGCCCAGGTCCACGAAGGCTCCGTACTCGGTCAGGTTCTTGACCACCCCGGTGATCGCGGCGCCTTCCTGAATCAGGTCCAGCACGGCAGCCTTGCGGGCGCTCTGCTCCTCTTCGATGGCCAGCTTCCGCGAGACCACCACGTTGCCGCGCCGCCGGTTCAGCTTGACGATCTTCACCGGGATGTCCTGGCCGATGCAGGCATCCAGGTTGTGGATGGGACGCACGTCCACCTGTGAGCTGGGCATGAAGGCCCGCACCCCCACGTCCACCGCCAGGCCGCCCTTGATGCGGCCCAGCACGCGGCCCGACACCATCAACTGCTCCCGGTAAGCCTTCTCCAGGTTGTTCCAGGCCCGGATGCGGCTGGCCTTCTCGTGCGACAGCAGGATGTAGCCTTCCGGTTCGGGGCCGCGGCGATCCACCATCACGTCGATGAAATCTCCCGGCCGCACCAGCACCTGCCCGTCCGGCTGTCGGCACTGCTCGATCGGCACCAGTCCCTCAGACTTGTAGCCGAAGTCCACGATCACTTCCTTGTCGGTGACTTCCAGCACCCGGCCCTGCAAGATCTCGCCTTCGGCCGGCGGAGCGAAATGACCGTAGTCCTCGATGAGGTGTGCGTATTCTTCTTCCGCGAGTGGCCTGCCGGGCTGCACCCGCATGTCATTCTGCTCGCTGGCCATGGCCAAGTCTCCGCGTTGGCCGATCTGGTGGAACCTCTACCGCCAAGCCGGCGGCGCCACCCTCCCACCGCAGGGCTGCCTCATGCACAAGTCATTGAAAGATCAGCACTTCAGAAATCTTATCGGAGCCGGGGGTGCTTGTCAACCGGGCGGGGGGCGTTGACCGCCGCCTCCGCATCTCGTACAATGGCGGTAGCGGCTGCGGGCTCGCCCAGCGGGCGGGAGTAACTCAGTGGTAGAGTCACAGCCTTCCAAGCTGTTGGTCGCGGGTTCGATTCCCGTCTCCCGCTCCAGCGCCTGAGGCCCATCTCCGGCTCCTCTCGATTTCTGCTATAGTGGTGGTCTCGGCTGGCGTAGCTCAGTCGGTAGAGCACCTGATTTGTAATCAGACGGTCGGGGGTTCAAGTCCCTCCGCCAGCTCCGGGCTGCGTTCCCGCCTTCTGGCCAGGGTCGCGGGAACCCACGGGCGGCGTGGACGGGTGGCCGAGTGGTTAATGGCAGCAGACTGTAAATCTGCCGCCCCTTGCG
>CAZIRH010000018.1:0-24290 GCA_964541065.1 uncultured Solibacteraceae bacterium | reverse complement strand
TGCGCCCTCCCGAGGCCCGGGATCGTGTGCGCTGATCTCATCTCACGCAGGCAGGCCGGCTCCGCCGGAGCCACTCAACTTCCTTCCAGGATCAGGTCCACGCGCCGGCTGACTTTCCTCAAGTAGGCCTCGTCGCCGGCGGGCAGCTCGACCGTGGCCGTGCCCGCGTACCCGATCTCGCTCAAGGCCTGGTGCACGGCGAGCCAGTCGATGTCACCCTCGCGCAGCGGCACGAACTCCGCCAGCCTTTTCTGGAAGCGGAAGTCCTTCAGATGCACCTTGGCGATGCGCTTGCCCAGCGTCCGGATCCAGTCCTGCGGAAAGCCGAACAGCACCAGGTTGCCCACGTCGAGGTAGGCGCGGACCCAGGGGCTGGAGAACTCGTCCACGTACCGCACCATCTCCAGCGGGCTCAGCAGAAACTTGTTCCACACGTTCTCCACCGCGATCACCACCTTGAGCTTCTCGGCCAGCGGGAGCAGCTTGCGGATCTGCTCGTGCGAGCGCGTCCAGGCGTCCTGGTATCGGGTCTGAGCGTTCACCACGGCGGGCACCAGCAGCACCGTGTCGGCGCCCCAAAGCTGCGCGTTGCGCAGGCTGGTCTCCATGCCTTTGATGCTCTCGGCCACCACGGCGGGGTCACTGGAAGAGAGCGGAGACTTCCAGTGCGCCTGGTTCATCACCGAGTGGATATGCAGCCCGGTGGCCTCGGCGGCCTTCTGGATCTCCTCGGCCACGGCGGCATCGGTGACGGTGGCGCACTCGACCGCGTCGAAGCCCACGTCGCGAGCCAGCTTGAAGCGGTCGGCATAGCTCAGGTTGCGTGGCAGCATGCCCACGTATACGCCCTTGCGGATGGGCAGGCGCACGGCCGCCCGGGCGGTGGAGGCCGCGGCGAAAGCCGCCAGGAAACTGCGCCGGTGCATATCTTCCCTCCTAGTCGAAACTCAGGCCCAGCTCGCGGGCCACTCCCTGGATGTACTTCTTTCCTTCCTCGTATTCCTCGGCCGTCTTCAGGTGCTCCATCATGAGTGGAGCGTCCACCGGCAGCTTGACCAGCTCCCGCAGCAGGGCGCGGTAGTCCACCTGGCCCCGCCCCGGAATCACCTCCACGAAGTGGACGTTCATCTCCACTGCCCACTGGAGGTCCTTGGCGTGGCAGGAGACGATCCACGGCCCCAGCTTGCGGAAACATTCAGCGATGAACTCCGCGCTGTGATACATGCGCGCCGGGCTGTTGATGCCGTTGCAGACGTCCAGGTGGACCCCGAAGGCCCGGCGGTCGATGGCCCGGATCAGTTTCAGGTACGAGTCCGGACCCTCCGGCAGCGCCCAGCCCATCATTTCCAGGGTGAAGCGGGTGCGCTTGGGCTTGACCTCGTCGATGAGACGACGGCAGTTCTCGACCGTAGCGTCGAAGAACTTCGGTGACAGGTTATCGGGATGGGGTCCATACCAGACCTTGGGGTGGTAGGAGCCGGCGATGTCCACGCAGCAGCGGGCGCCCACGGCTTCGGCTAGCGCCAGGCGCTCGGCCACAAAGCGAAAATTGGAGCGGCGCTTCTCCTCATCTGGGTCCAGCAGGTTGACCCAGGCGCCCACTTCGGCGATGATCACGTTCTCGGCGGCAAAGGCACGCTCGATCTCGCGCACCCGCGCGGGGTCGTCGGCCTTGGCCCTGGGGCAGTAGGCCGCGCTGTAGCCCAGCCGGTGGTGCTCCCGGGCCAGCTCGGCCGGGTCGTCGCTCTTGAGGAAGACCGGGCCGCCCAGGCGTATCCCGCGGCCGGCGGCCCCGGTCAGCGCTCCCGCGCCGGCCGCCGCCAGGAAACCGCGGCGCGAACAATGACGGGTCATGGCCACGATTCTACATGCAAGCCGCAGCGCCGCGCCCGGCCCGTCGGCTGCTCGCTACAATGGAATCTCGCATGCGTATCGCCCTGGGGCAAATCAATACCACCGTCGGCGACCTGGCAGGCAACGTGGACCTGATGGTCGCAGCGGCTCGCCGGGCGGCCGGGCACGGCGCGGAGCTGGTGGTGTTCCCGGAGCTTTCCATCACCGGCTACCCGCCCCGCGATCTGGTCGAAAAGCAGACCTTCCTCGAGCGCAGCGAGCAGCAGCTTGAGCGCCTAGCCGGGGAGACCGCCGGCCTCGGCCTGGCCGTGGTTTGCGGGTACGTGGGCCGTTCCCCGGCCAAAGCTGGCAAACGCGCCACCAACAGTGCGGCCCTGCTTCAGGACGGGCGGATTCTCTTCCGCCAGCACAAGGCGCTGCTGCCCACCTACGACGTCTTCGACGAGGCCCGGTACTTTCTGCCTGCCGAGCGCCAGTCCGTGTGCGCGCTGGGCGAGCAGACCCTGGCGTTGACCATTTGCGAAGACGCCTGGAACGACAAGCAGTTCTGGGAGCGGCCGCTCTACTGCCGCGATCCGGTGGAAGAGCTGGTCCGGCAGGGCGCCCGCGTCCTGATCAGCATCAACGCTTCGCCCTACCACATGCACAAGCGGAGCCTGCGGCGCGAGGTGTTCGCCGCCACCGCGCGGCGCTACCGCGTCCCGGTCGTCTACGTCAACCAGGTAGGCGGCAATGATTCGCTGGTGTTCGACGGCTCCAGTTTCGCCCTGGACGCCGAGGCGCGGCTGATCGCCTCGTGCGCTTCCTTCCAGGAGGACCTGGTGGTGGCGGACCTGGCCGCGGGCGCCGGGGAGCATCGCGAGAACCTGACCGACGAGTGCGAAGCGGTCTACGAGGCGCTGGTGCTGGGCACGCGCGATTACCTGCGCAAGTGCGGCTTCCGCAGCGTGCTGCTAGGGCTGAGCGGCGGGATCGATTCATCGCTCACGGCCGTGCTCGCGGTGGACGCGGTCGGCCGCGAGAATGTGGTCGGCGTGGCCATGCCCGGGCCTTACTCCTCGGAGGCCAGCCTGGCGGACGCGCGGGCGCTGGCGGCCAACCTGGACATTCGTCTCGAAGTGGTGCCCGTCACCGGCGTCTACGAGAAGTTCCTCGGAGTGCTCGATCCGCTGTTCCCGGGCTTGCCGCGCGACGTCACCGAGGAGAACCTCCAGGCCCGGCTGCGTGGCGTCACCCTCATGGCGCTCTCCAACAAGTGGGGCGCGCTGGTCCTGACCACCGGCAACAAGAGCGAGCTGGCGGTGGGCTACTGTACCCTCTACGGCGACATGTGCGGCGGCCTGGCCGTGATCAGCGACGTTCCCAAGACCCTGGTCTACCAATTGGCCCGCCTGGCCAACCGCCGCCACCCGGGCGCCATTCCGGAGAGCGTCTTCGAGAAGCCGCCCTCGGCCGAGCTGCGCCCCAATCAGAAGGACACCGATTCGCTGCCCGGCTACGATGTCCTCGACCAGGTGCTGCGCGCCTACGTCGAGGACGGCGACTCGCCCGGCCAGATCGCCGCCGCGCTGGGCCTGCCCGTGCGCTTCGTCGGGGAGATCATCAACAAGGTGGATCGCAACGAGTACAAGCGCCAGCAGGCGGCGCCGGGGCTGAAGGTCACCACCAAAGCCTTCGGCATCGGCCGCCGGTTTCCCATCGCCCAGAGATACTCCGAATGAGAGCCGCCCCCGCCCTGTGCCTGATCCTGCTGGCCCCTCTGTGGTCGTCGCAACCGGCGCCGCCCGAGCGCGTGGGTCCCTCCCCCGGAGGCGGCTATCTGCTGAGCAGCGGCTGGCGCATCCAGCCGGCCGGGCAGCCGGTGCCGCTGGATACTCTGCCCATGTCGGCGGCGCTGTCTCCCGACGGCCGCTACCTGCTGGTGCTGAACGGCGGCTGCAATCCGCCCTCCCTCAGCGTGCTGGATGTGCGCGCCACGCGGGAGATCGGCCGCACCCCGGTGCCCGACGCCTGGCTGGGCCTGGCGTTCTCGGCCAAAGGCGACCGGCTGTGGGTGGGCGGCGGTTCCCAGGCCGCGGTCTTCGAGTTCGCCTTCGCACAAGGCAAGCTCACGCCGGCCCGCACGTTCCCGGTGGTGGCGCCCGAAAAGCGCACCGAGGGCGACTTCATCGGCGACGTGGCGCTTTCGCCCGACGGCCGCCTGCTCTATGCCGCCGACCTCTACCGCGACGCCATCGTAGTGATCAACCCGCAGACGGGCGTGGTGATCGAGCGCTACCGGACCGGGCGCCGCCCCTACCGCATCCTGTTTCATCCGGACGGCAGGTCGTTCTTCGTCTCCAGTTGGGCCGATGGCACTGTCTACCACCACCATGCCGACGACGGCCGGCTGATCGAGAAGGTGCGGCTGGGTCCGCACTCGACCGACATGATCTGGCTGCCGGGCGAGCCGCCGGCGCCGGAGGGAGAAGGCCGGCCGCGCTGGGTGGCGCGGCTCGTGGTGGCTGCGGCCAACACCAACAACGTCTACGTCGTGGGCGCCGCCGCGAACCAGGAGCTGCGCCTCATCGAGGTCCTTAACGTGACCATGACGCCGCGCCAGCCGGCCGGCATGACGCCCAGCGCGCTGGCTGCTTCCGGCGACGGCAAGCGCTTGTTCGTGGTGTGCTCGGACGCCAACGCCGTGGCTGTGGTTGACCTCTCCGAGGCGCCCAGCCGCGTGCTCGGATACCTCCCCACAGGATGGTATCCCACGGCGGCGCGGGCGCTCCCGGATGGCCGCCTGGTGGTGCTGAACGGGATACAGAAGGGGGCGGCCTCCTTCATCACCCCCTTCACCGCGGAGGAACTCGGGAGCCATACCCGGACCGTCTACGCCAACTCCCCCTATCGCGACCGCAAGCTTGATGACGCCGGCACGCCCCCCGGAAACCCCGTCCCGGCGTGGCCCGGGGACCCTACGCCCCTCGAGCACGTCATCTATGTCGTCAAGGGGAATGGCGCCTACGATGCGGTGTTCGGCGATCTGAAAGAGGGCCACGGGGACCCGTCCCTGGTGCGTTTCGACCAGCAGGTCGCTCCGAACCATTGCAAGCTGGCCCGCGAGTTCGTGCTGTTCGACAACTTCTACGTCAACTCCGAAGCCAGCGCCGACGGCCAGTACTGGTCCACCGCGGCCATCGCGCCGGACTACGTGCAGAAGCTCTGGCCCAACCGCAGCCGGCGCCACCGCCAGTACGACTTCGATGGCCAGGAACCTGCCGCGGTGCCACCCGCCGGCTACCTCTGGACCAACGCCGCGGCCGCGGGCGTTTCCATGCGGAACTACGGTCACTTTGTCGCCAACCGCGCGACGGCCTCACCGGGAGGCATTCAGGTCGAGGCGGTGCGGGACCCCGTTCTCAACCGCGTGACCAACCTCCACTATCGCGGCTTCGACCCGGACTACCCGGACATCGAGCGCGCCAAGGTCTTCCTGCGCGACCTGGCCGAGTTCGAGAAGACCGGCCAACTGCCCCGGCTCATTCTGATGCGTTTGGGCCACGAGCGCGCCTCGGGAACGGCGGCGGCCTTCGCCGACCACGACTACGCGCTGGGGACCATCGTCGAGGCCCTCACCAAGAGCCGCTTCTGGCCCAAGCTGGCCATCTTCGTGGTCGAGGCCAGCACGCAGGACGGGTCGGACCACGTGGACTCGCACCGCTCGCTCGCGTTTGTCATTTCGCCCTACGCCCGGCGCCGCTCGGTGGATAGCACCATGTACAACACCACCTCGGTGCTGCGCACCATGGAGCTGATCCTGGGCCTCCAACCGATGACTCACTTCGACGCCGCGGCGCGGCCGATGGCCGCTGCGTTCCAGCCGACGCCGGACCTGCGGCCTTACACGGCGGAGAAACCGCGCGTGCCGCCCGTGGGACAGGCCCCCAGGAGCGTCAAGCCGTGACGAAGCTGCGCAAGCACGCGCTGGTCATATTCCGGGCGGCGCTCAAGGCCGCTGACCCGCTGGAGGCGGTACGGCGGCACCTGGCCGTTGAGGGTCACACTCTGCTCGCCGCGCGCCGGCGGTGGCGCCTGGACGCCTTCCGGAACATCTACGTCATCGGCGCGGGCAAGGCCGGCGCCGCGATGGCCGCGGGCGTCGAGCGCTTGCTGCGGCAGAGAATTCGCGGCGGCCTGATCAACGTCAAGTATTCTCACCTGGCCAAGCTGCGGCGCATCGAGCTCAACGAGTGCGGTCACCCGGTTCCAGACCAGAACGGCGTGCGAGGGGCCGAGCGCATCGCTGAAATCGCGCGGCGGGCCGCCGCGGACGACCTCGTCATCTGCTTGATCTCGGGGGGCGCTTCGGCACTGATGGTGCTCCCGGCGCCGCCCATCACCCTGGGAGAGAAGCAGGCCACGACGAAGCTGCTGCTGGCTTGCGGGGCCAACATCCACGAGATGAACGCCGTGCGCAAGCACATCTCGGCGATCAAGGGCGGCCAACTGGCGCGCCTGGCCGCGCCGGCCACCCTGCTGGCGCTACTGCTCTCCGACGTGATCGGCGACGACCTGGACGTGATCGGCTCCGGCCCCACGGCGCCCGACCGCTCGACGTTCGCCGGCGCCCGGCAAATACTCGAGCAGTACGCCTTGCTCGAGCGCGTGCCCGGCGCCGTGCGCCACCGGATCGAGGCCGGCCTGCGCGGCGACCTCCCGGAGACGCCCAAACCCGGCGATCACGTCTTCGACCGCGTCGAGAACCTGGTGATCGGGAGCAACCGGCTGGCGGTGGATGCGGCGGCGCAGGCCGCGCGGCGGCTCGGCCTGAACACGCTGGTGCTCTCGACGCTGATCGAGGGCGAAACGCGCGAGGTGGCGCGCGTGCATGCGGCCATTGCGAAGGAAATCCTCGCTTCCGGGCGGCCGGTGAAGGCCCCGGCGTGCGTAATCTCCGGCGGCGAGACCACCGTGACGCTGCGCGGCGCGGGCTCAGGCGGGCGCAACCAGGAGTTCGCCCTGGCCGCGGCCATCGACCTGGCGGGCTGCCAGGAGGTGGTCGTGCTCAGCGGGGGAACCGACGGCACCGACGGGCCCACCGACGCCGCGGGCGCCATCGCCGATGGCGGCACCCTCGAGCGCGCCGCGCGCCTGGGGCTGGACGCCCGCCGCTTTCTCGACAACAACGACTCCTACCACTTCTTCCAGCCGCTGGGCGACCTGCTGGTGACCGGCCCCACCGGCACCAACGTCATGGACGTGCGGCTCATGCTGGTGGGCGGCGGGTAGCCGACGACGGCGAGAGACATCGGAGGAGAGATGCGCCAGCGTGCGCGCGTCGTCGGCAGTCACAAGTTAGGCGACTGGACGACCTCGGCGCTCCACCTCGGCCATGATGTCTTGAATGGTTGCGCCTTCCAGCCAGCGGTGGCGGTCGCGGGTGTAGTCGCCGGCGCCCGCTCGATACACGCGAAGGAAGCGTCCGAGTCCGTCCAAGCCCAACTCGCGCCGGAGAATCGCGAGGGCGTGCCCCTCGAACTCCTCGTCGCTCATTTGCTCGACAGGGATCATACCGCGACCTCCTGATACCATGTTACCGGGTTCTCCACGCGGATGCGAAGCACCCGGGCGTGTCGGCGGGCGCGGCGGAGCAAGTCGTCATCGGTGGTGAGAAACACATCCGCGGCGCCCCTTTCGGCGCAGGCCAGGTGCAGCGCATCGAAGGCACCGAAACCGAGTCTTTCGAGAAGTGCGGCACGATCTGCGTCGGCTGACTGCGGAACGACGACTTCGTCCGCAAATGGAAGCAGCGCGGCAACGTCACGGCATCGGTCAGGGTCCGGGTTGCGGCCGATCTCGACCTCCAATACCGCGCTGCTCACCCACGTTGCCCGCCCCCGCCGTATCAGCCGGAGAATCCGCTCAACCGCCTCCGCCTCAGTGCGCACGCGGCTTTGGCTCTGGTCGTCGGTCAGGCGGTTCAGGCAACAGGCATCCAGATAGAGTCTCAAAGGGGGGCCTTCTCTGGGGTTACGGGATCATGCATATGAGCTTCCCGCGAATACTCGTTCCATGCGAAGGAGCGCGCCTCGTCATGTGGCTGTCCTCATCGTTCGGTTCCGCTGCGTTCCGTGGCGACGGAGGGCTTGAACGGGCAACCGCGCCATCCGGTGCACTTCCTGAGTGGCCCCTGGGCGTGCGGCCCCGAGTCAGCAAGCGAGCTCTCCCGCTGCCCATGGCGAGCCTTACCTCCGCGCTTCACCCTTCCACATACCGTTGATGATACTGCTCTGGCAGTACGGAGACACCCGACCCTCGAGCGCGCCGCGCGCCTGGGGCTGGACGCCCGCCGCTTTCTGGACAACAACGACTCCTACCACTTCTTCCAGCCGCTGGGTGACCTGCTGGTGACCGGCCCCACCGGCACCAACGTCATGGACGTGCGGCTGCTGATTGTGGGGTAGCGGATTGCGTCCTGAACTCCCGCTCGGCGGTCTCGACCACGAACCGGGCGTCGTCCCGCGCCTCGCGGGCGTCCTTTTCCCGGTAGAAGTCGGAAGGAGTCAGATCCTCGCTGCCATAGAAGGCCAGCTCGCGGTCCCGCCGCAGGCGCCGTGAGATCTCGCACAGCCGTTCAACATCCTGGGCCAGCGCCTCGGACAGTGCGGGCCTGGCCTCAGCCAGCAGGTCGCTGACATCATGCAGCCGCGGCGTGTCGATCCGATAGCGGCGGAGGATCGCCCTGAGCGCCAGCTCGACCACTTCCTGCGCTTCCCTCACGACGTCGGCCCAGGCCCGCTCTCCATACAGCGCATCCAGCGCCGCCAGTCTCTTACGCGCCCTTCGGACGTAGTCTTCCGCCAGGGACAGGTTCCTCATGTCGTCTGTCGAGCCCTCACCCAGTATGGTTGACCGTGCGCCAGCCTGCGCACCATGGCGCCGGCGGCGATCTCCTCTCGCAGCAGCAAGAGCGTTCGCGCAACGCGCAGCTCCGGGTCCCACAGTACGACGCCGTCGAGCGCCACCTCCGCCCACAGGCTGCCCGCGCTGCGAACATCGCCCGGCATGGCGGTGAAGTGCGGTGCAATCCGGCGGCTGGGCCAGCGGGCTGCGATCTCCGCATCCCACATGGAGTACAACTCCCGGTTGATCGCAGCGCCCCGGCGCAGCACCACGAGCAGATCCACATCCGAGTGCTCCCACATCTCTCGTCGCGCCGCCGATCCGAACAACACCATGCCCTCCAATTGGTCGCGCCAGCGCGACGCGACGGCCGCGAGCAGAGCGCCAGGGACCACCTCAGTGGCGATCTCCAAGGGACGTGTATCCGCCCCCTCCGCCAGGAGGGCTCTGCGAAGCGATTGCACACAGAGCTGGTTCAGCGAGCACCCTTGACGCGCCGCCATACGGCGCAGTCTGTCGTGCAAGGCGGGATCAAGGCGCAAGACGAAGCGGCCGGAAGCCCGAAGCATATCCAGTACTATAGTATCACGAAGCCCTCGGGGGACGGCATGCGCCTCTGCCAGGCCCGCTCAGCCCGTCCCCGCCGGCCTGCGCCGGTGCCAGTCCGTGCGCTGCTGGAACTCGCGGCCGATCCCCAGCAGGGTGTTCTCGGTGAAGGGACGGCCCACCAGTTGGATGGCCACGGGCAGGCCGTCGGCGAACCCGCAAGGCAGGCACAGCGCCGGCAGTCCGGCCAGATTCCCCGCCGCTCCCAGTTCCGAGAGCCCGCGCGAGGCGGGCTTCGCCAGGCCGGCCGAGCGGCGGTCCAGCGGCTCGGTGATTCTGCTGGCGGGGCCGCGCGTCGTCGGGGCCACGAGCACGTCGAAGTCCACCAGCAGCTTGCGCAGCGCCTCCTGAATCAGCCGCCGGATGCGCATGGCCTTCAGATAGTCCTTGGCCGGAACCTGGAGGCCCGCTTTGAGCCCGGCGATCTGCTTCTGATCGGCCAGCTCATCGACGCGCCCGCTGGCGATGAGCGGCTCGAAGACGGTCGAGCCTTCCGTATCTATGATCAGGCCGGCCACGCCGCCGTAGGGGAACTCCGGCAACTGTGTCTCCTTCATCTGGAGGCCGAGGCCGCGCAGCGCCTCGACGGCCTTCAGCAAATCGGGGCGGGCGGCCGGCTCGGCCCACCCCTCGAAGTCCACCGGCGCGAAGCCCACGCGTAGTTCCTTGAATGGGCGCACGAACTGGGGACCGTAGTAGAAGCTCTTGCCGGCCGAGCCGGCATCGCGCGAATCGCCCCCCGCCATCACGCGCAGCACGAAGCCGCAGTCCTCCGCTGAGCGGCACATGGGGCCGATCTTGTCCATGGTCCACGAGAGCGCCATGGCGCCGCAGCGGCTCACCAGGCCGTAGGTGGGGCGCAACCCGGTGACGCCGCAATAGGCGCTCGGCGTCAGAATCGAGCCCCAGGTCTCCGAGCCGATGGCGAATGGCACCAGGCCGGCGGCCACCGCGCTGCCCGATCCGCTCGAAGAGCCGCCCGACCAGCGCGCCGGGTCCCAGGGGTTCAGCCCCGGGCCGAACATGGAAGCCGACGCGTAGCGGTAGCCGCCGCCCCCGGCCAGTTCCACCATGGCCAGTTTGCCGACGAGCACCGCGCGCGCCTTGGCCAGCTTCTCGATCACCGTGGCGTCGTAGTCGAAGACCTGAGAGGCATACGGGCGCGCGCCCCAGGTGGTGGGCTGGCCCGCCACGCTCAGCAGGTCCTTGGCGCCGAAGGGAATCCCCTGGAGCGGACCGCGCAGGCGCCCGCGCTTGATCTCGGCGTCCGCCTCCTTGGCCTGTTTGATGGCCGGCTCACGCAGCAGTAGCGCCAGGGCGTTGTAGCGCGGCCCGAGCTTCTCCAGGCGGTCGAGAAAGGCGCGCGCCAGCTCGACGGCCGAGAACTCCTTGGCCTTGAGCCTGCCGTTCAGCTCGCCGATGGTGGCGAAGAAAACGTCATTGCTGATCTTGGCCATGGTCTACGCCTTGAAGGAGAAGGCCGGCTCCGTGGCCATAGGAAGCGTGAACTTCGAGACGGTCTCGGTGCTGCGGCGCAGCCGCTCGGCGGCGGCTTTGAGTTCCTCGGCGGGATTCTCCGGCTGGGCGCCCGGGGCCTGCCCGGCCAGCGGCGTCGAGGCGGCCAGGGCCGCGGCCAGTTCCCTGCGGGTGAGTTTCATGCCGACATTATAGCCCGCAGCGGTTTCGCGCAAAGACGCAAAGGACCGCAAAGCACGCCAACGGACCCTTCTATGGTCTGGCGAACTTGGCGAGACCTTGGCGTTCTTTGCGCGAGGCGCTACTGCCCGGCCAGCGCCTCCACCGCCGCGCGTTCCATGGCGGCGCGCGGAGCGGTCTCGCCGGTCCAGATCTCAAACTGGCGGGCGGCCTGCTCGATGAACATCTCCAGGCCGGCTATGACCGTCTTGCCTTGCTCACGCGCTCGCCGCAGCAGCAGGGTCTCCTGCGGGTTGTACACCATGTCGAAGACCACTTCGGCGGGGAGGCGGTCGGGGAAGAAGCACTCGTCCACGCGGGGGAACATGCCGAGCGGAGTGGCGTGCACCAGCCCGTCGAAGTGCCGGCCGGCCAGGTGCTCGCGCAGCAGGGCTTCCGCTCCGCAAGCCCGGGCCAGGGCGCACACGCGCTCCGGGCTCCGGCCCACAATGGCGAGGCGGGCCCCGGCGTCCGCCAGCGCGAAGGCCGCGCCGCGGGCCGCGCCGCCGCTGCCCACGAGCAGGATGGAGGCCCCTGCCACCCGCATGTGGCGCTCCAGCGGGACGCGCACCCCCTCGGCGTCGGTGTTGGCGCCGCGCCACCGCCCGGCCTTGCGCCAGACGGTGTTGACCGCCCCGATGCGCCGCGCCAGCGCTTCCACCCCATCCAGGTGGCGCAGCACCCTTTGCTTGTGCGGGATGGTGACGCTGAAGCCGGCCAGCGGCAACTTCTCCGCCAGCGTGAAGAAATCGCTCAACCAGGTGGGCGGCACCAGGAAGGGCAGATAGACGGCGTTGACGCGGCGCGACTGGAAGGCGCGATTGTGGACGGCCGGCGAGATCGAATGTTCGACCGGATGGGCGATGACGCCGTAGACCTTGGCCGTCTTGGCCAGCTTCTCGATGCGGTAGAGTTGCCTCAGGTTCCGGGCCGAGACCTGGCCCGGCGCGGTCCCGGCGGCGGAGGCGGGGGCGGCATAGGTGTGCAGCCCGCCGTGGACCACCGAAAGCACGCGGGAGGGGAACCCCATCTCTCCCATGGCCATGGCGATCAGCGGCAAGCGTGGGTGCGCCCGGGCCGCCGCCAGCACGCGGTAGTTGTCGGAGGGCTTGCGCGCCGTGGTGACCAGCTTGTAGCCGTCGGCCGGAATGCGCGTCATCCGCCGCAGCACCGGCTCCACCGCCGGCGTGTTCTCGTGGTTGTGGTAGGAAAGGAGCAAGCGCGCCTGTCCCCGCAGATCGTCCAGCCGCGCCCTCGCGGTTTCGCCGCTCTCGATCTCCACGTCCACCGCCGCGGCGCCCGCTTTCGCCGCGGCCTCCAGCAGGCGCAGTTGCTCGTCCACGTCGCCGCCAAACCGGCCATGATTCTGCCGGCGCCGGCACGTGGCCAACACGAAGCAATCGGGATGGCGTTGCAGGAAGGTCCGGATCAGCCTGGCGCCTTGCTCCGGGCGCTCCAGGTGATCGAGCCGGAACTCGAAGAAGGTCTCGCCGGCTTCGGCCTCACGGTGCGCGTGCGCCAGCAAGGTCTCAGGGTCCGCGAAACCCATCGCGATGGCGATGCGAGGGAACAAATCGAGCCGCGCCATGAGTCGAGCCTGTTCAGCATAGCACAGCCGCGGCCGACTGGCCGTCGCCCCCGGTAGTCCAACACAGACCCGAAAGTCTGTGCCACCGGTGGCACAGGCATTCCTGCCTGTGTTCAGCCCTGTATCTTCTTCAGCACCCAGGCCATGTTCCGCCCCAGCGTCTTCATGGTCTGGATGCCTTCCGCGTCGTTCTCCACTTCGCCCTTCTCGCGCCCGATGCCGATGTTCCAGTAGGACGACCCGGGCACGATCATCTCCATGATGAAAAAGAAGTGATTCAGCGTGTCGAAGGCGTGAATGGCCCCGGCCCGCCGCACGGCCACCACCGCCGCGCCCAGCTTGCGCCGGAACACGTTGTCGTTGGCCCGGCCCACCATGCAGGCGCGGTCGATCAACGCTTTGATCTCCGGCGAAACGTCCGCCACATAGGTGGGCGAGCCCAGCAGGATGCCGTCCGCGGCGGCCATCTTCTCGATGAACTCGTTCCCCATGTCATCCTTCTGGGAGCAGCGGCGGTCCTTTCTCGAAAAGCAGGTGCGGCAGGCCAGGCAGCCGTGGATCTTGGCGCCGCTGAGCTGGACCAGCTCGGTCTCGATGCCCTCCTGTTCGAGCTCGCCGAGGACGTACCGCAGCAGAATGGCGGTGTTCCCGTCCTTGCGTGCGCTGCCGTTGAATGCAATGACTTTCATAACCCTCCCAGGCGGGCTTTCCACTCTTCCAGGATGGCCACCGTAGCCGTGGCGCCGAAGCGCGAAGCCCCGGCCGCGCGGACCTCCAGGGCCTTCTCCAACGTGCGTACTCCGCCGGCCGCCTTCACCTGGACGTTCGGCCCGGCGTGCGCGCGCATCAGCCGCAGGTCTTCGAGTGTCGCGCCCCCGGGCGCGAAGCCCGTCGAGGTCTTCACGAAATCCGCTCCCGCGCGCGTCGCGATCCTCGCGGCCGCGATCTTGAGCTCGTCGGTGAGGTAGGCGTTCTCGAAGATGACTTTCAGAATGGCGCCGGCATCATGGCAGGCATCGGCCATCTGCGCCAGCTCCGTTTCCACGTACTGGAACTGGCGCGAGATGAGCTTGCCGATGTTGAGCACCATGTCGATCTCTCTCGTCCCCCGCCGCAGCAGGTCGCGTGCCTCGTAGAGCTTCACCGCGGTGGTCTGGGAGCCGTGCGGAAAACCGGCTACGCTGCCCACCGGCACGCCGCTCCCCTCCATCCACCCCACCGCCAGATCCACGTCCGCCGGACGCACCGTCACGCTCGCCACCTGGTACTCGCGCGCGATGCGGCAGCCCTCCAACACCTGTTCCTCGCTCAACTCCGGCCGCAGCAGCGAATGGTCGATCATCCTGGCCAGATCCAGGTAGGTCTTGGGCGGCGGCAGCTCCATGCGCGGTCCTCCCACGAGCTACTGCGGTTTCTTCTTGACGGGCCGCTTGGCCGGCGGCGTCACGGAGAGGCCCAGCTTCTTGATCTCCGCACGGGCCTTGGACGCCAGCTCGGAGGTGGGGGCGCGGTTGATCAGCGCGCGGAACTCGTCGGCGCCGCGATTGCGCTCGCCCAGCTTCACCAGCGTCAGGCCCTTCATGTACATCGCGTCGAGCGTCTTGTTGTTCTCGGGGTACTTCTCCAGCACCATGTCGAAGGCCCGCAGGGCCGCATCCAGATCCCCGCGGCGGTAGTGGATCTCGCCGACGTAGAACTGCGCGTTCGGCGCCGTGGTGGTCTCCCCAAAATACTTCAGGTAGTCGTTGAACCCCTGCATGGCCAGGTCGTAGTTGCCTTTGTCTTTGTCCCCCATGGCGCTGGCGTACAGGGATTCTGCCGACACCCCGGCTGGCGGGGCGGCCGGCCCCGCCGGCGGCGGCGCCGGAGTCTGAAGCACCTTGACGATGTTGCCCAGATCCACGAGCTGCCGCTCGACCTTTCCCAGCCGTGCGTTGACGTCCTCCATGCCGGTCTTCAGGCCCTGAAACTCCGACGCCATCTGGTCCACCTTCGTGCCGATGCTGGCCAGCGGCGCCACCAGGCTGCCGGCCTGCTCCTTCAGGCGGTCCTCCACCCGGCTCTGCATCACCGCCACGGCGGTGTTCACCTTGGCCGCGTTGTCCAGCGCCTGCTGCACCAGGACTTTCAGTTCCGCCAGCTTCTCGTCCAACGTGCGCTGAAGGGTCCGGACCTGCTCCTGGAGCTGGGCCACCTCGCGCTGCAAATCCACGTACTCCTTGCGCTGGGCCGGACCACCCAGCGCGAACAGCACCCCGAGACAAGCAACCAGCCGCAAGCGCTTCATCTGTCTCTCCTGGAACGGCTCATAGGCCGTGGGGCTTCTGGCGATTCCCCCACGACCGCGATGTGCAGGGCCACAGGCACGCGGCGACTACGCTCGCTCGGCGACCCTCCGGCCCTGCGCGGTTCTGATTTACTGGGCCACGAAGTGCGCCCGCCGATTCTTCTGCCAGCACTCCTCGTTGGACTCGGTGCACTGCGGCCGCTCTTTCCCCCAGCTCTTGCTGGACAGACGCTCCGCGGGGACACCAAGCTGCGCCAGGAAGTCCTTGGCCGCGGTGGCCCGGCGGTCCCCCAAGCCCAGGTTGTACTCGGCCGAGCCGCGCTCGTCGCAGTGGCCTTCGATGACCACCACGGCGTCAGGGAACTCCTGCAACACCCTCTTCAAGGCATCCGAGTTGCGGCTCAACGTGGCGCGGGCGTCCTCGCGGATGTCGCTCTTGTCGTAGTCGAAGTAGGCGTCTTGCACCTCACTGGCCAGCACCTCGCCCAGGGAACGCTTGGGCGGCGGGGGCGGAGGCGGCGGAGGCGGCGGAACGGTCACCGTCACCGTGGCGCTCTGGGAGGTGCTGCCTCCCGGACCCCTGGCCGACAGCGTGTAAGTGGTCGTATCGCTGGGGTAGACCTGGCGGCTGCCCCGCGCGGCCACCGAGCCGACCCCCGGTGCCACCGAGATGTCGGTGGCGTCGCTGACATCCCAGCGCAGCGTCGCCGATTGCCCGCGCTCGATGCTGCTGGGCTCAGCATAGAAGGACATGCTGGGCGCCTTGGGCGGCGGCGGGACCTCCTTCACCTCCGGCTTGGGCGGCGGAGGAGGAGGGGGAGGCGGAGCCTTCTTCCGGCAGCCGGCCGCCACCAAGAACAGAGAAACCGCTAGCAATGCAGCGCTGATGTTTCGCTTGCTCATCCTGAAGTTGGCCTCCTGGAAATCACTCGCTCACTCCTACTCTACCTCGATTTTGCCCACACTGGCATGGTATTGCGGCCCTGGGTGGTGAGTTGGCTGAGCTGCGTGCCGTCGGCCAGCATGGTCCAGATCTGCGAGGCGCCGCTGCGGTTCGACGAGAACACAATGTGCCGGCCGTCGGGCGCCCAGGTCGGATTCTCGTTGCGTCCGGCGCCATGGGTCAACTGCACGAAGGACTGGGTGGCGACGTCCATGACAAACACGTTGTAGTTCCCCGGCGCATAACCCCGCGTCCACGCGAAGGCTATGTGCTGGCCGTCCGGGTGCCAGGCGGGATTCGAGGCCTGGCCTTCCCCCGGCGTGAGGCGCCGCACGTCGGTCCCGTCCAGGTTCATCCGGTAGATCTGCTCGAGGCCCCCGCGTCCCGAGACGAAAACGATCTGCGACCCGGTCTTGGGATTCACCTTGGGCTCGACCTCGATGGCGCGCACGTAGGATATGCGGCGCAGGTTGCTGCCGTCCGCGTGGGCGATGGCGATCTGTGGCCAGCCGTCGATGCTGTAAGAGAAGAGGATCTGCTGGCCGTCCGGCGTGAACTCCGGCATGCCCACCATCGAGGACACCGGGCCGTAGAAGCGCAACCGCCGGCCCGTCTCGAGCGAATGCACGAAGACGCTGGGGTTGCCCGCGGCGTAACTGGTGAAGGCCAGCCGGGTCCCGTCCGGGGAGACGGCGGGCGTGGTGCACACGGACCGGTAGGAGGTGACCGCCCTCTGGTTGCTCCCGTCGGGGTCCATGGACCAGATCTCCTTGACGCCCCGCCCCGTGCGGTCCGTGACGAAGCAGATCTTGGTCCCGGCCAGGCTGGTGCCGCCGAACTGCTTCAGGATGTCCGCGGCGAACTCATGCGCGGTCTGGCGCGCGCCCTCTTCCGCCAGGGGGCCCAGATACAGCTTCCCGAAGACCTGGGCGTTGACCAGGTCGCTTTGCGCGACGTTGTACAGCCAGCCGCGCACCACGAACTGCCCGGCCTGCTCGGCGGCGTAGCCGAAAGCCAGGTAGGCGGCGTTCACCGGGGGGCCTGACCAGTCCGTCAGCCAGGGGCCTTGCCGGCGCGGCGCAGGCGGGGGCAGGCCCTTGCGGGCGGGCAGAGCCGGGAGCGGCGGGTGGAAGTCCTCGGGCCGTTGCGGCGCCTCCAGCGGGTACAGGCTTTTGGGCGCCATCTTGAATAGCCCGGAGGAGGCGATGTCGTTCCACAGCGTCTGGTTGAAGGCGTCCATGAAGCGCTGCGCCTCGCCGGCGCCGCGCAGGTCGGGCAGCGCGATGCTGGCCCGCTCGCCTTTGGTGAGCTTGATGATGACGTCGCTCTGCTGCGCCGCCGCCAGCAGAAGCCCTGCCAGCACGCACAGCCCCATCGACACAGCTTTCCTTCTCATCTTTTCAAATGAAACCAGAACTCGATGTGCGCCACGTCCCGCTCGTAGCCCTGGGGCAGCGCCGGGAAGGGACTGGCCTCGTAGATGGCGCGCTGGGCGGAGCGGTCCAGCGGCAGGTTGCCACTGCCTTGCGGCACCCGCACGTTGCGGATCGACCCGTCGCGCGAGAGGTCAAAGGTGACGATGACCGGGGGCGCCGTCTGGAGCCTGGGGTCCACTTCGTCGGTGCGCCACTTCTGCGCCACGCGCTGCTCGAGCAGGTCGCGGTACCAGCCGAAGCGGCTGCCAAAGGCGCCCCCGGGCCCCATGCCCACGCCGCCGGTGCCCGTCTGCGCGCCGAACATGGGCGAGGACAGCGCCTGGCCCGCGCTGCTGTACAGTTGGTTGGGTCGCTCCGGCGTCCGGGAGTAGTAGGGCGGGCTTCTCCTGGCCCAGCGCGACTCCGGCTGGGGCTTCGCCCGCCCGCGTATCGAGATGGCCTCCGGCGGCGCCGGCTTGGCCTTGCGCTCCAGTTCGGGCTTAGGGGGCCGGGGGACGCGGGATTCGGTGTCGTTGGCCAGCGGGTTGGCGGCGCCCGCGCGGTACGGCAGGGGGATCTGCCGCACCGGCGTGATGCCCACGCTCGCGCCCCCGCCCAGCGCGCGCGGATTGCCCCACAGCACCCCTGCGCGCTCGCCCATCGAGCTGGACAGAGCGATCAGGGAGAACAGCGCGGCGTGCATGATCAGCGAGCCCAGCAAGGGCTTCTTCAGCGACTCGCGCTGCTCCAGGATGTCCACGTGCCCCGGCATCGCTCACCGCCGCTTCTGTCTGTCGGCTTCGTCCTCCGGCTGCGTTACCACGTTCACCGGTATCTTGGCCTCGCCCAGGACGCTGATGACCTGGGCCACTACGTCCCAGATGGCTTCCTTGTCGGCGCGCACGTAGGCGCCCTTGGCCCCCGGGAACCGCTTGCGCACCTCGGCGGGCAGCAGGTTGATGTTCACGTCGGTCTCGTTCAGATGCAGCCCGCCGTTCTTGGTCACGGTGATGACGGGCAGCTCCGCGGCGCTGTCCTTGACCTGGCGGACCTTGGGCACCTCCACTTCCAGCCCGAACTCCATGATGTGCGCGGTGAGCATGAAGATGACCAGCAGCACCATGACCACATCGACCAGGGGGACGATGTTCATCTCCGACATCGACGAGATGCCGCGGAAGCGGCTGCGGCCGCCCGCCAAACCGCCGTTGACCCCGAAAGCCATCCCCTCAGCCTCCCAGGCTCCTCTCGGAGGTGTTCAGGAACTCCAGCCCGAAGTCTTCCATGCGCGCGCCGATCTCGCGGATGACGTGCCCGTAGTAGTTGTAGAAGATGGCCGCGGGAATGGCGGCGGCCAGGCCCATGGCGGTGGCGATGAGCGCTTCGGAAATGCCCGGGGCCACCGCGCGCAGGCTGGCGCTGCCGGCCTGGCCCAGGCCCTGGAAGGCGTCGATGATGCCCCACACCGTGCCGAACAGTCCGATAAACGGGCTGACCGAGGCCGTGGTGGCCAGCCAGCTCATGTGGCGCTCCAGCTTGGCCAGCTCCTCGCTCATGCCCAGTTGCAGCGTGCGCTCGAGGGCCACCTTGTTGCCCACCGTGCCGTGCGAGCGGATCTGCCGCGCCACCTCCTCGTAGCCGAACTCGAAGACCGTAGTCAGGGGGCACGGCCGGTACTGCTCGACCGCCGCGGCCACGGCATCCAGCGTGTTCGCCTTACGGAAGGCGCGCAAAAAGCGGGCGTTGGCGGTGCGCGCACGGCTGAAGACCATCCACTTGGCGAAGATGATGGCCCAGGAAACCACCGAGAAAACCAGCAGGATGATCAGCACCGTCAGGGGCAGGGGCTTGCTGCGGCTGACCATGTCCCAGATACTGATTTGCAGCAGGAAGGCGGGCGTCGCTGGCGGCGTCAACAAGGCTCCTTCTTTCTAGAACACTATGATAATCCCCGCGCCGCTGCCCGCGGGGAAGTCAGGAGCCGGAAGTCAGAATTCAGAGCGGCCGCCGGCTGACGATCATCCACTGGCCGCCCTCTTCGTCCGGCGGATCGATAAAACCGTCCACCCGGGAGAGGATCTCGAATCCTGCCTGGCGCAGCTCCGCTTCCGCCAACTCGGGCGCCAGCCTGTGGTTCTTCACCTGGTCGGCGCGCGGCCGTTGGCGGGTCTTGCCGGGCATAAGGTCCACCATGACCAGGCGTGCGCCGGGTTTCAGAGCGGCGAAAACGTGCTGGAGCATCTCCGCGTGCGGCTCCATCTCGTGGTAGGCGTCCACCATCAGGGCAGCATCCAGGGCGCCCGCAGGCAGCTTGGGATTGTCGGGATCGCCCAGGATCACCGTCACGTTGTCGAGCTTCTCCTTCTCGACCCGCCCACGCAGCCGCTTCAGAGCGCCCTTTTCGTCGATGTCCTCGGCGTAGACGCGCCCTGTCTTGCCTACCGTCCGGGCCAGCCGGACAGCGTAGAAACCCGAGCCCGCTCCCACGTCGGCCACGCTCTGGCCCTCCTTCAGTTCGAGCGCCTGGATGACCTCGGCGACTCGCTCGCGCTGTTCGCGCCGGAGCTCGTGGTCGCTTGGGCCGGCGGCCTGCTGCGCGCCCAGCGCCGCCGAAAAGAACATCAGAAGCAGTGTGAGGTGCATGCCAAGTCTCCAAAACAACAGGGTAAGGCCGCGCCGGGCCGCGCGTCATCCCGAGGCGCAAACAATCTGCAATCACCGTGCACAAGGTGGGCTACAAGTTCGTGGGGTGATTGCTTCGCCGCGCCCCGTGGGATAACGTGGGTTGATGCGCCTGGTGCTGGCGACCTCTCTGGCTTGTTTGGCCGTGGCCGGGCAGCGTTCCACTATGGACTTCAGCGACCGCTACCCCCAGCAGCTTGCCCACTACACGGCCTGTCGCACGGCGGCGCCCTTGCGCATCGACGGGCGCCTCGACGAGCCCGACTGGCAGCGGGCGCCGAAATCCGAGGCCTTCGTCGATATCGTCACCGGCCAGCCCGCGTGGTTCGACACCCGGGTCTCCATCCTCTGGGACGACCAGTATCTCTACTTCGGCTTCCGCGCCCAGGAGACCGACGTCTGGGCCACGCTGACCGAGCGCGATTCGAAGATCTATCTGGACAACGACCTGGAGGTGTTCATAGCGGGCCGGGACGCCTACTACGAGTTCGAGATCAACGCGCTGAACACCATCTACGAGGTCTTTTGGATCTGGCAGGACATGTACTATCCCGGCAGCCCGTACCGCGTGCCGGAATGGGACCCGTCCGGCCGGAAACTGCTCATCCTGGAGGGCGTGGGCGGGCACGTTCACCCGCGCGGGAAACGCAACGGATTTCTGGACTGGGATTTCCCGGGCCTGCGCCACGCGGTGCACGTGGACGGCACGCTCAGCCGGCGTGATGACCGCGACCGGGGCTGGAGCGCCGAGCTGGCCTTCCCCTGGGAGGGCTTGAAGTGGCTGGTCGATGGCCGCGCCCTGCCGCCCCGGGACGGGGACGTCTGGCGTATCGACTGCTCACGCTTCCAGCAGGTCGGGCCCAAGGGTGAGCGGCTCAAACCCGCGGCCGGCTGGACCTGGAACCGCCACGGCCACTACGACTCCCACATCCCGGAGACGTTCACCTACGTGCACTTCTCAAAGCGGGTCGCCGGCCAGTGAGCCGCAAGCCGACTGCGTCAGATCGTGGCCCCTTCTGGTTCTCCTGCCCCCTCTGAGGCCCGCGGTCAGCCCGCGCCGAGGCGGCGGGCGGCGTCTTCCTCCGCGTAGCTGGCCACGATCTCGCCGAAGTAGACCCGGTGGTAGTTGTCCTCGGGATAGTACTCGTCCTGGACCGCCTGGACCAGCGCGGCGGGCACCAGGTCGTTGCGGTGCAGCACGCGGCACTCGTAGTGGACCACGCACTCGGCGATGATGGGCGGTCGCACCTGCCGGCTGGGAGCTGTCGTGAGGTTCATCTCCCGGAATTTGTCGTGATCGCGCCCGGAGACCGTGCCGCAATGCCCCGCCGCGGCTGCCAGCTCCTTGGGTGGCACGTTGACGGTGAACTCCGCGACCTCCTCCAGGCGGCTATAAGTGTAGCGGGAGGGTCGCACCAGCACGATGAACAACGGCCGCCCCCAGACCGAGCCGATCGTGCCCCACCCGATGGTCATCACGTTGGGCTTCCCGTCGGCGCCCGCGCTCACCAGCAGCAGCCCGTCCTCGCGCATCCGCCGCATGGTGGCCTTGAAGTAGTCGGTGTAGTGGACAGTAGCTTTGGCCATTCCAAGCCCAGTATTCGCCACCCGGCGCGGCCAGTCAACAGGGTGGCCTCCTCGCCCTCCCCCAGTCTGAGCGCCGAGCAGGTAGAATATGCCTCCAGGCCTGTTGGGGGGCACCCGACACACGGGCAGGAATGGGGGAGGGCAAGGGTGGCCTTACGCCAACAGGTGCCGGTTGCCGATGCGCACCTGGCGCAGCCCGGCGGCACGGGCGGCGGCTTTGGCCTCGTGGGCCTGGCGGGCCGAGGTGCGTGGCAAATCCGACATGCGGAATTGCGGGGCGAGCCCTAGCAGGGAGTAAGGCATGTCCCGGTCGATACCGGTAATGAACCGGGCGTTCCCTCGAACGCTGTGCCGCGCGGGCGAAGTTCTCCAGGGTCCGCCGGTTCGACGCCCCGGTGAGCGCCACGTGAAGGGGTTCGTTCCGGATGCAGCCGGCGCATACCGGCAGCCCCGCGCTGGCCGGACGCGGCCGGGCGCCACACAACCTGCACCCGGGAAGCTCATTCCGCATCAGTCCCGTTCCACCCGCTGCCTTACTGTGGGTATCATCGTCCTTATGGAATTCTTCGAGGTGCTCACACGCCGCCGTTCCACGCGGGCCTACGCCGCCAAACCCCTTGAGCCGGAGAAACTCGGGAAGATCCTGGCCGCCGCCAACGCCGCGCCCTCGGCGGGCAACTTGCAGGCCTACGAGATCTACCGGGTGACCGACAAAGAGCGCAAGCGGGCGCTGGTCAAGGCTGCCTTGGACCAGCACTTCGTAGCCGCGGCTCCGGAACTGCTGGTCTTCTGCGCGCACCCGGCGCGCTCCGCGCCGCGTTACCGCCAGCGCGGGATCAGACTGTACGCGCTCCAGGATGCCACCATCGCCTGCACTTTCGCCATGCTGGCAGCCACGGCCCTGGGGCTGTCCACGGTCTGGGTCGGGGCTTTTGACGACGACGCCGTGCGCCGGGCCATCGGCGCGCCGGCCGCCCACCTGCCGGTGGCCATGCTGCCCATCGGCTACGCGGCGGAGACGCCCGAGCTGACCCTGCGACGCCCGCTGGACGACCTGATGCGCGAGGTGTAGGCCGCGGGCGGCCTCGTCCGCGCGCTCAAGAGAGGAGGCTGGGTCGTGGCTCGAAAACGCGGATCACGCCGGCTGGAGGGCAGCCTGGCCGAGCGGGCCTACCTCCTCATCCGCGAGAAGATCCTCAAGGGTGTGTTTCCCTTGGGCGCGGCTCTTTCGCGGCGACGGCTTGCGGCCCAGTTGGGGATGAGCTTCATTCCCGTCTCCGAAGCCCTCCAGCGCCTCGAGCACGAGGGCCTGGTCGAGAGCCGGCCACGCGTGGGCACGCGCGTCCGGGTGCCCACCACGCAGGACCTGCGCGAACTTCACGTCATTCGAGAGGCGCTCGAGAGCCAGGCGGCGCGTCTGTTCTCCGAGAAGGCCAGCGCCGCCGAACGGCGTGAGCTCCAGGTGATGGCCGCCAGACTCGACGCCCTGAGCGCAGAAGCGGCCGCTCGCAGCGACCCCGAATTCTCGTTCGAGGCCCGGATGTTTCACCTCAGCTTCCACCTGCGCATTGCCGGGTGTACCGGCTGCGTCGCGCTGTGCGAGATGCTGGAGAAGAACCAGGTGCTCGTCTTCAACTGGCTGTGCGACGTCCTGGCGTGTTGTCCGCCGCCGCCGAACCAGCACGCTACGCTGATGGAGGCGGTGGCCGGTCACGATCCCGAGGCCGCCGATCGGGCGATGCGCGCTCATGTGCAAGCCGGTCTCGACGAGCTCCAGGAAGCCCTCGCGCGCCAATTCGGTCCCGCTGCGGCAGCAACCGGCCGCCTGCTCCGCAAGAGAACATGACGCGGCGCACTTTTCTGGCTCTGGCGCCGGCGTCATCCGGCTTGGCAGCGGGGTCCATCGATCGCCGCGCTCTGGTGCGCCGTCACAACCCCGTGCTCACGCGCTTCGACCCGCGCTCCCCCCTGACCGTGGGCAACGGTGAGCTGGCCTTCACGGCCGACCCTACCGGCCTGCAAACCTTCCCGGAGCTTTACGAGCGCGACATCCCGCTGTGTACGCAGTCGCAGTGGGGCTGGCACAGCTTCCCCGCGCCCAAGGGCCTCGGGCCCGGCAATCTTCGCCTCACGCCCTACGATACCTGGGGCCGGCAGGTCGGCTATGCCACCAGCCGCGACGGACAGCAGGAGCTGTACGATTGGCTCCGTCAGAATCCCCATCGCCTGCACTTGGGAAGAATCGCCCTGGTGTTGACCACCCGCGACGGTCCGCCCGCCCGTCCCGGCGATCTCGCCGGCATTCGCCAGGAACTCGATCTGTGGACCGGCGTGCTGCACAGCCGCTTCGAGCTGGGCGGCGTTCCGGTCGCGGTCGAAACCTGCTGCCATCCGGCGGCGGATGCCATCGCGGTGCGCCTCCAATCCGCGCTGCTCCAGCGGGGACAGCTCGCGGTTGCCTTCGAGTTCCCGTACGGCTCCCCCGAGATGTCGGCGGCGGACTGGCTCCGCCCCCAGGCGCATCGCAGCGTGGTGGCCGCGCAGACGCCCCAGTCCGTCGAGGTCCGGCGCGAGCTGGATGCGGACAGCCACCTCGCCGGCATTTCCTGGGAGCGCGACGCCGCCTTCGAACGGCAGGGGCCGCACCGGTTCGTTTTGCGCCCAGCGGCCGGCGAGCTCCGGTTCGTGTGCGCGTTCGCGCCCACCAGGCCGGCGGCGCGTGCGCAGGATGCCTTCGCGGCCTGCGCC
>CAZIRH010000017.1:0-24441 GCA_964541065.1 uncultured Solibacteraceae bacterium | reverse complement strand
TGTGTGTCGCGTGTCCCCCAACAGGCCGGGAGGCCTATTCTACCGGGACACCCTGCAAACTGGGGGAGGGCAAGGTCAAATGGGCCTTTTGCCGAACGATGGCGCCGAGGAACTGGGAGCCCGAGCGGACCAAGTGTCCCGTGGCCGCATGAGTCATCCCGTGTCTCGCAAGATGTTCCAGCGGTGGATGCCCAGGAAGTTGCCGTTGCCCTCCAGGGGGCGCCAGCGCGGCCAGCGGTGGCGCAGCAGCTCCTCCAGGGAGGGCCGGCGGATTTCACCCGGGCCGCCCTGCAGCGGCCCGGTGTGGTAGACCGCCCACACGGTGGGACCACTCTGGAACTGGCTGGGCCCCAGGAAGACCATGACGTGAAAGGGGAGGTCCTGCTCCAGTTGCCGGTAGAACAGCAGGTCGCCCGGCAGCGCGCGCCGCACGTCGCGGCTGACAAAGTGGCAGTTGCGGCGCCACAGGGTCTCCGCGTCGGCAAACTCGGCGAAGGTTTTCCCCGCCAGGTCCGCGGGGCCGAAGGCGCCGGGCACCACGCGGAACAGGCGCGCGCCCAGGGGCGTGAAAGGATGCTGATACTTGCGCACCTGAGGCACGGCCGGCACCACGGGCAGCCTCAACTGGTCGGCCCAGGCTCCGTCGTGTCGGCGCAGAGCCTCGCGGTAGGCGAAGCGGACCAGCGCGGCGCAATCGTTGATCTCGGGGGGCCGGTCGCCCGGCGCCGTGTAGTACTGCGCCTCGGCCAGGAAGGTGAACCAGCTCGTGAAGGCCCGGCGATCCGCCGGGTCGTCCAGACGTAGGAAGTCGGGTGTGCCGTCGCCGGCGAAATCGGCCAGCTCCCAGCCAGCGGAGGCCGCCCGCGGCGCCTCGCCCGGCCCGCGCCGGGCGCGCCACCAGAACGCGCCCGCCAGGATGACGCCTCCCGCCAGCCAGACCAGCACCCGCCGTCTCATCTCCGTTTGCGCGCGATTCTACCACAGGGACGGCGGCGCGGCTCGGTTCGCTGATACAATAGTTACCGTCACTTGCTGAGTGCGAGAATCCCGCGACTTGCTTGGAGGAACGATGCGAAACCGGAACACGACTGTTTGCCTGCTGGTGGGCCTGGCCGTGATGTTGCTGGCGGCAGGCTCCTCATGGGCAGGCGAGAAGAAACTGATGCACTGCTTCATCTTCACACCCGTCGAGGCAGCCACCGACGCCGATTGGGCGGCCTTCTTCAAGGCCACCGACGAGTTGCCCGGCAAGATCCCCGGCTTGAGCCGGGTCTGGCACGGCAAACTCGCCCGGAGCATGGCAATCCTCGGTACTGACCGCGAGACCGGTAAGAAGCTGGCGGCCGGCGAAAAGGATGTCACCGGCCCGGTCACGCGGCGCGTGCGCACTTACGGAGTGTGCATGGAATTCGCCGATGAGGCCGCTTTGAAAGCCTACGCGCCCCTCCTCGCCCACAAGGAGTGGGAGAAGGTGTACGAGAAGGTCCGCGAGCCCGGCACGACGACCATCGACATTCTGGGCCGGTGAGGGCAGCAGGAGACCGGCCACGGGGTCCTCACAGATCACTTTTGCTCACCGTGCGCCGCAGCCCGGTGTATAATCATTGTTTCGCCCTGGGTTTGTTGGTGGCGAAAACGCAGAGAGGAGACACAACTTAGCCCCATGCCTAGAAAGAAAGTGCTAGACGCAGCCCTGCTTCAAGCAGCGCTGGAAGGACTCGAGCAGCAGAGACTCGAACTGGAAAAGAAGATCACTGCTGTTCAGAGCATGCTGGGCACTCGGAAAGCCAGAGCGGGCGCGGCCGCCGCCAAGCCGAAGCGCACCCTGAGCGCGGCGGCCCGCAAGAGGATTGCCGACGCCCAGAAGCGCCGCTGGGCTCTGGTCCGGGCCAAAGCCGCTGCTAAAGCCGCCAGGAAGGCCGGCAAGTCGCCCGAAGCCAGTTAGCGAGGCTTCGCAACGCGCCGCGGGCGACGCAGGGGTGGTTCTGTCTTTGCGCGCGCCTCAGACGCTGGTGGTGTGTCCGCCCAGGGCACCGGGACGCACCGTCGTGTGCAGCGGTGCTGAGGGTACATCTCTCCGAAGCACCGCCACACGAATTGGCGCGCCTGAAGGAAGGTCTTGCACCTTCGGAAACCTTCCAGGTTCCTGCCCCAGAAACGCGCCATCCAAGCCCGCCCCAGTTTGCTGACTTCCAGGTGAACCGGGCCATCCTCGGTGTAGTGAACCGCGTGAAACTGCTCGGCCGCGCTGCGCTGTGGGGTAGCCATCCAGGCTATTAATCGACGGGTAGGGGCGGGGAGGTTTAGCCCGCAGCCCGCTTTTGTTGTATAGTAGCCTGTCGGAACCGTTCACCATGCCGAATCACCTGGATGTCGTGCGCTCCCGGCGGGAGGTGCTCCGCCTGCTGTCGGCGGGCGCCGCAGGCTCGCTGGTCTTGCCGGCGCAGCCTCGCCAGCCAAACTTCCTCCTGATCTTCGCCGACGACCTCGGCTGGGGCGACGTAGGGTTCAACGGGCGCCGCACCTGGCCGACGCCCAACCTGGACCGCCTGGGCACGCAAGGCACCACGTTCACGCGCTGGTATACCGGCATGCCGCTGTGCGCCCCCTCCCGGGCCTGCCTGCTGACGGGCAAGTACAACATCCACAACGGCGTCACCAGCAACGCCTTGGACTTGCCCACCTCGGAGGTCACCATCGCCGAGGCCCTCAAGCCCCTGGGATACTCGAGCGCGCTCGTCGGCAAGTGGCACCGCGGCCGGCTGCCTGACGGCTCCTTCACGCATCCCCTGGACCAGGGCTTTGACCAGACCTTCGGCTTCCTGGACGCCAAGCACGCCTGGGAACACTACCCCAAGTTTTTGTACCGGGGCCGGCAGGAGGAGAAAACCAGCGGCTACACGGCCGACATGTTCTCGGAGGAGGCCATCCGGTTCATCGAGCGCAACCGCCAGCAGCCGTTCTTCCTCTATCTGGCCTACATCGAATCCCACTTCCTGATCGAGGCGCCCGAAGAGGACGTGGCGCTGTTCCGGGGCAAGTTCAAGGAGAAGGATCCCAGCCGCCCTTTGAACGCCACCTACGCGGCCATGGTGTACCGCATGGACAAGGGCATCGGGCGCGTGCTCAAGGCCCTGGATGAGCTGGGCCTAGCCGACAACACCATCGTAGTGTTCACCAGCGACAACGGGGCCACCTTCGAGACCGGCAACCAGGGCACCTCCAACTACCACGACAGCAATTTCCCCTTCCGTGGGCAGAAGCGGAGCCTGGAGGAGGGTGGCATCCGCGAACCGGGGATTGTGCGCTGGCCGGGCAAGGTGCCGGCGGGACGCACCTGCGACGAGCCGGTGCACAATATCGACGTCCTGCCCACGCTGCTGGCCGCGGCCGGCGCTACCCCCGATCCGGCCTGGAAGGTGGACGGAGCCAATCTGCTGGATGCCTGGCAGGGCCGGGCGCGTGTGCCGGAACGCGCGCTCTTCTGGGAGTGGAACGCCGAGGGTCACGATATGCGCGCCGCCATGCGGGGCGACCTCAAGCTGCTGGAGATCAGCGGCGCCCGGTTCCTCTACAACGTCCGCGAAGACCCCGGGGAGCGCCGCACACTCTTTGCCGAGCATCCGGAGATCTTCAAGCAGCTCCAGGCGGAGTGGAAGGCGTGGAAGGCCACCGAGGTGAAGCGGTAGCCGCCGCGGCCCGCGCCACCGCCCCCACCAACTTCCGGTAGGGGAGGCGATCCAATCCGTCCAGGCGGATCCATTCGCCGTCGCGCCAGCTCGCGTAGTACCAGCGCGCCAGCAGCGCCAGATGCTCCTGACGTTGGGAGGGCCGCAGCGGGCGCGACTGGAGGGTGGCCGCCAAGTCTCTCAGCCTGTGATCCAGGGAGACGGGTCTCCCGTTGGCGACCTCGAAGCTCACGCGCCGCGGCGCCTGCCAGCCACCCTGGCAGAAGAACCACAACTCGGCGGCTCCGACCACCGCCGAGGCCGTCACCGCCACGCCGCACAAGCGGGAGGGATCCTCCGCCAGGTCGTCCCGCCACCGCAGGACCTGCTGGATCTTCTCCAGCCGCCGGTGCTGACGGGCCGCCTCCTCGAAGTTCATCTCCTCGCTCAGGCGGTCCCGCGCGGCCGCGACCACCTCGACGAGCGACCGTCCCGCGGTTGACAGGAACTCGACCAGGCGGGAGACCTCGCCACCGTACTCCTCCCGGCTGACCGCGAGCTGGCAGGGCCGCAGGCATAGGTTCATTTCGCCGTAGATGCAGCCGGGATGCTCTGGCGAGGGCGCCAGATCCTCCTGACAGCGGCGGACCTGAAACAGGTCGAGCACCTGGTTGTGGAACTGCTCGGCCGCGGCGCGCCTGCGGAAAGGGCCGTAGTATAAGGCCCGGGCGCCACTCAAGCGCGTGGTCACCTGGGTGCGCGGAAAGGGATTCTGGAGAATGACCTTCAGGTACGGCGGGAAGCGCAGTTTCAGGTAGCTCACGTACGCGGCCGGGAAATAGAGCTTCGCCAGCTCGTACAGCAGGAGGCTCGATTCCAGCCGGGAGCCCACCGGCCAGTACTCCACGCGGGAAGCGATCTCGCGCAGGTTCAGCCGGCGGGAAAGCTGCGCCGGCTCCCTCAGCAGGCGCCGCAGCCGCCGCCGGAGCAGCGTGGTCCTGGCTAGGTAGGGTGCGCCTTGCCGCGCGTGAATCAGAAAGACCGCGGCGCGATCCGGCACACCCTCCAGCCGGGCCTCCAGGCCGGCCAAGTCGGCTGCCACCTCGAGGGTCTCCGGGCAGCGCACGGCCAGCAGGTCACTCGAGTAGTCCGCGCTCATCGCGTCAGCCGGGCAGGGCCTCGGCCGCCTCGCGGAGCAGGGCGGCGCAGCGGGTGGCGCGGTAGAACCTGGCCAGGTCGGCGGCCAGATCCAGGAGCTGGTTCCGGGTGGCGCGGCCGGGGCGGAGCGCCTGGTAGATCTCCAGAATGCGCTCTGCGGGCATATCCACCAATTCCGCCGCGCGGCGGAGGTTCTCGGCCAACTGCGGGCGCCCGGCGGAGGCTGCGATCTGCGCCTGGAGCTCGAGCGCCTCGGAAGTCACGCGCAGATCTTCCATGGTGACCCTGCCTGCCAGCACCGCATCGAGCGTGACCTCGGTGAAGGCCAGGCCAGTGGGCGTCTTCAGATGCTCAGGGATCTTCTCGGCCAGCGGGTAGTCAGGCATGGCGGATGCGCACCTCCTGAGGCGGTTTCTGCCGGCGAACCTGCTCGGTCTCCCGCAGGTGCAGGATGGTGGTCTGGACGATGTACTTGAGGCGGGCCAGGTTGTCGATCTGGGTCGGGACCGGCAGGACGGGCTCGCCCTTGGCGTACTTGGCCGCGTTGCGCCCGATGACGTGGTAGGAATCCAGGGTCAGGTTGGGCGCCTGGGGGAAAAGCTCCAGGTTGTTGAGCGGTTCGAGGTCCCGGCGGTGGATCACGGTAGTGCCTTTGGACTGGATGCCGATGCCGATGCCCGAGCCGCTCAAGCGGGCGCCGGCGTGTCCGATGAAGCCGCAGTCGGACGTATGGTAGACCTTCACCACTCGGGCCCGCAGCCCTTCCTGCTCGATTCCACTTACCAGAGCGCCAAGCACCTGCCGGTGAGGGAGCCCGAGCAAGGTCGCCTGGAGCGCCGCGCCGAAGGCCGGCCCGAGGGCGATGACGATCTCGCGGGGATCGTCCCCCGGGCGGGCATCGCCCGTTTCGTCGAAGCACGGCGCGTCCGCTGGCGTGGCCGTACCGATGCTCCGCGGGTCCTGCGCCTGCGGGATGTCCGCGATCTCCGCACTGCGTTCCGCGCTGAGGCGGTAGCCCGTACCCGGGCCTCGGTAGTCGTTCGGATCGTTGATCGCGCTTTGGACCTGGCCGCCCGGCAGGACCACGGCCGAGGTTTGCAGGTAGTCGCCCGAGACACGCAGCCTCTGCACCGCGAGAATCTTCTCGGCGATGTCGCGGAAACCTCGCCGCGCCAGGGCCCGGATCACATCGACGCCGTTCAGGCCGCGGCGGAGAAAATCCTCGGCGGCCGCCAGATCCGCCACCACGTCGCGATCCGGCAGGTCTGCGCTCGAGTGCGCAGACACGGCGGCTTCGACCTCGGCGTCGCTGATCCGAGGCAGCCCCAGCTCCTCGAAGACGGCCTGGACGGCCTGCGCCGCCTTCCTCCGCACCGCCAGCACCTCCGGCTCGCGCACCGGACGGAGACCGCCATCCGCCTGCATGTCGCGCTGGAGGATGTTGTAGTCGTCCAGGTCGTCCCCGTCGAAATTGCCGCCGCCGAACAGGTTGTCCTCGCGCGGCATCACGCTGTAGCCGGAGAAGACGAAGTCGGTGCCCGGCAGAAACTGGAGCATGAGCTTGGCGCTCTTGCGGATGTCGGAGTGCGAGGCCATGGCGTCATTGCCCGAGGCCACTTCCAGGTCGAGCAGCGCGGCGATGAGGTTCTCGGCCAGCACCCCGCGCACGCCGCCGGGCAGGGACTCGGGCAAAGCGATGCAGCTTATCGAGCCGTTCTGCACGCCCTGCGAGCCGGCGCCCTTGATGGCCAGCAGGCAGCGGGCTTCCAGGTAGATCATCGACTTGCCTTCGGCGTGGCCCATCAGCGCCTCCGAACCTGTGCCGGAGGTGAACCGCACCTTGATGCCGCGCGAGGCGTAGGCCGAGGCGAGGAAGGCCTTCGACCAAGGGGTGTCGTCGCCGTCGCGGAAGGCCTGCGCGGTGCCGTAGACCGACAGGGTCTCGGCGTAGGTGGTCAGTCCCAGCAGCGCCAGCTTGAGGCCGAGCGACTCTTCGACCGCGCACTGGGTCAGCGCCGTGCCCCGCCCGGTCTGGGAGCCGATCAGCACGGCCAGGGCGTTCAGCGGCGCGTAGCGCGCTATGCCCACCGTGGTCTCCAGCTCGGCGAAGCCGCGCTCGACCGCTTCGGCGGCGTCGGCGGCCAGCAGGGCCGGGTTTTCCTTGCGGTTGGTGACGTGCGCCTGGTTGGAGGGGGTGCGGCGGGCGCGCATTTTCTGAAGCGCCATCATCATCTCGACCACATTCAGGTGGCCGACCACCTGCATGATCCTCGCAGGGGTCAGGCCGGCGAAGACACGCACCACGGCCGTGCGCGGCGTTGCGACATCGACCAGCATGCGCGCGACCGCCAGCGAGTCCAGGGCCATGGCCTCTTGGGCGAGGGCGGCGTCGATGGCGTGGCGCGCGATGAAGCGATCGAGGATGTCGAAGGCGGCCTCGGGTTTGCCGTCCAGCTCCACGATCCGCCCCTCGCGCACCTGAATCGAGGGCTCGGGATCGAACGGGCTGTTGAAGACGATCAGGCCGGTCTCGGGCCACTCGTGGATGAAGGTGTCGCGGTTGACCTCGCGCCGGGCGCGGGACTGGAAGCGCTTCGAGTCGGCCATTGATGGCCATTTTACTGCCTCACGCGGACAGTGGGGACGGCCAGCGCTCGCTACCGGCTGAAGTGCTTCAGCACATAGCGGGCGAAGTAGGTCAACCACTTGCTCGGTTTCCCCTTGCTCTCGACGTCCGCGAGCATCTTGCCGTTCAAGGAGTTCTCCAGGATCCACCGGCCTTGAGCGGTCTGTTTGTCACGGACGGCCTGAAGGGGCCTGGCGAGCTGCGGGGTGTACGGGGTGCCGGCCAGCGCCAGCGCGTACATGGCCTCCAGCACGTCCGAGTTGTAGTGGAGCGGGAAGCCGAACTTGAGCCACCCCGCCTTCGGTTCTCCGGGGCCGAGGCCGCGCTCGGCGACGAAGCGTTCGCGCTGCCGGGCGATCCACTGTTTCACCGTCTGCCCGGGCGGCAGGTCGGCGGCCTTGGGCTGGCGCGCGATCACAGCCTGCCAAGCTTTGCGATTGGCCGGCAGGTAGAGGAACACCTGGTGCTCGACCATATTGTCGGCTAGGCACTGAACGGCGGCTCGCATGGCGGCAGAGCGCTTCTTGGGCGGAACCTGGGCGAAACACAGCAACAGTTTGGGTTGTGCCATGTAGCAGCGCGATAGCAGGGAGTAGTCCATCACGGCGCACTTGAGTCCGCCTTCCGCGTTGACCCTGCGGGCCAGGTCCTCGCGCTCCTCCACGACGCGAGGGTGCTCACCGTAGCCCAGACGAGTCAGGGCCGCCAGGATGTTCGCGGTCAGGCACTGCCCGCCGGCCTTCATCACCCACTGGCGCCCCGCGAGGATGCTCGCCGCGAGCCTGGCAATCCGCGGGTCCTGGCCATCGGCCAGGAACTGGCCCAGAAAGATGAGCTGCCAGTGCTTGCCCTTGTACTTCCAGTAGGCGCGCGCGTCGTCATTGCAGAATTCACTGAAACGCCGCAGAATGGCCTGGGTCACCTGGTAGTCCATGAGCCGTGCTCTGGCGCGCCGGACTTCGGGGTCGGTCGCGGGCTTTCCCAGCAGGTTGGTGAGCGTGAGATAGCGCACCGGTGGGTTGTCTGGTTCCAACAGCCATTCGATCACCTGGTCGTGGGACATCATGGTTCTACGGCGTGCGCACGGGCAACTGGACCACCGGGGCGCCGGGGGTGATCGTGGTCGGCACCGGGGCGGGCGGCTTGTTGAGCCAGTCTTCCAGCCAGGCCAGGACGGTCTTGTACCAGAGCACGGAGTTCTGCGGCTTCAGGATCCAGTGGCCCTCGTCGGGGAACACCACCAGCTTCGAGGGCACCTTGTGAAGTTGCAGGGCGGTGAAAAGCTGCAGGCCCTGGCCGTAGGGCACGCGGTAGTCGAGTTCCCCGTGAGTCACCAGGGTGGGCGTGCGGAACTCCTTGGCGTAGAAGCTGGGGGAGAGGCGCGCGTACAGGTCCGCGTTGTCCCAGGGCGGGCCGCGCAGGTCCCACAGCGGGAACCAGAGCTCCTCGGTCTCGCCGAACATGCTGCGCAGGTCGTAGACGCCGGCGTGCGACACCAGCGCGCGGAAGCGTTGGGTGTGCCCGAGCAGCCAATCGACCATGTACCCGCCGTAGGAACCGCCCGCCGCGGCCATCTTCTCGGCGTCCACGTAGGGCAGCTTGGCCACGTGGTCGGCCACGGCCATGATGTCCTCGAAGGGCCTGCCGCCCCAGTCGGCATTGATGTCGTCGGTCAGCTTCTGGCCGTAGCCGGTCGAGCCGCGGAAATTGGGCATGACCACCACGTAGCCGGCTCCGGCGAAGACCTGGGCGTTCCAGCGGTAGCTCCACTCCTCGCCGAAAGCGCCCTGCGGCCCGCCGTGGATGAGGAACAGCGCGGGATACTTCCGGCCCTCGCGGAAGCCGGGGGGCTTGAGCAGGAAGCTGTGGATCTGGGCCTTGTCGGCGCTGTCCACCCAGAACTCCTCGAAGGCGGGCAACTCGTAGCGTGCCAGCAGCGCCTCGTTCAGCCGCGTCAGCGGCGTGGGTGTGCCGCCGGAGGAGGTCTCAAAGATCTCGACCGGCGCCGAGCCGCTCTGCTCGGTGTAGACCATGATCTTGCCGTCTGACGCGACGCGGACGTCGTCCACGGTGCTGGTGCCGCTGATGATGGTGCGCACGCCGCCTCCGGCGACGGGAACCATCTCCACGATCTGCCGCCCGCGGTCCTCGACGGTGAAGAACAGATGCGAGGAATCGGGCCCCCAGGTGAACCCGGTGACCCAGCGGTCGAGGGTATCGGTGGCGTGCTGGAGCTTGCCGGAAACACGTTCGAGCACCGCCAGGCGCCAGCGGTCGCTCTCGTAGCCGGCGCGCAGTTGCGTGCGGTAGGCCAGGTACTTGCCGTCCGGGGAGTAGGCGGGCGAGTTGTCCGCCCCAGGGTTGACGGTGATCTTGCGGATCTCACCGCCGGCCATCGGCACCACGTAGAGGTCCGAGTTGGTGCTGGTAGCCAGCTCCGGGTCGGCATTCATCACGAAGCAGACTTCCTGGCTGTCCGGAGAGATGGCGTAGTCGTCGCCGCCGCCCAGCGAGAAGGGTGGCACGTCACGCTCGCCCGGCGTGAGGTCTTTGGGCGCGCCCCCCTCCAGGGGCGCCACGAACAAGTGGCTGCGGCGCTTGCCCTGCCAGCGGTTCCAGTGGCGGTAGAGCAGCCCCTCGTAGATGCGCGCTTTGACTTTCGAATTGTTCTCGGCCTCCAGTCGCTGCTGGTTGCAGGCCTCGTCGGGGCAGTCGGGGTAGACCTCGCTGGTGAACAGCAGGTGCTTGCCATCGGGCGAGTACAGCACCCCGCCGGCTTCGGTCGCCAGGGTCGTCACCTGGCGGGCGGCCGCGCCGTCGGGGTTCATCAGCCAGGCCTGGGAGGAGCCGCCGCGGTCGGAGATGAAAGCCAGGCGCTTTCCGTCGGGCGACCACCGCGGGCGGTCGTTGAGGTTGCCGGCGTCGGTGATGCGGCGGGGCGCGCCCCCGCTCAAGGGTACGACGTAGATGTGCCGGGGCCTGCGGTTGTTCTCCAGATCAATGGTCTGGACGGTGAAGGCCACCAGGCGACCTTCGGGCGAGATCTGCGGGTCGCTGATGCGGGCGATGCGGAGCAGCGCTGCCGCGTCGAAGTTCTGCTTCTGAGCGAAAAGAGGGGAAGCTGCGGCGAAGACGATCAACAGCAGTGGGAACATACCCCTGATTGTACTGCCGGGGCCACAGCGCAGGCCCGCGCCGTGCTAGCATGGTAACTTCACTCGCACCCATGATTCGCGCGGTAAAGGGAACGCGCGACCTGCTGCCGCCTGCCACTGCGGTCTGGAACCATGTCGAGGAGGTGGCGCGCCAGGTCTTTCGCGTTTACAGCTACCAGGAGATACGCACGCCCATCTTCGAGGAGACGCTGCTGTTCGCCCGCGGCGTGGGCGAAGAGACCGACATCGTCACCAAGGAGATGTACACGTTCCAGGACCGCAGCGGCGCCTCGCTGACGCTGCGGCCGGAGGCCACGGCCTCCGTCATGCGCGCCTACATCGAGCACCGGCTGGACCAGCGGCCCGGCCTAGCCCGCCTGTACTACCTGGGACCGATGTTCCGCCGTGAGCGGCCGCAGAAGGGCCGCTACCGGCAGTTCTACCAGATCGGAGCGGAGGCCATCGGCTCGGAATCGCCGGCGGTGGACGCGGAGATCATCGAGCTGGCGGTTGAGGTGCTCTCCCGCGCCGGCCTGGAGCGCTTCCAGGTGTTGCTGAACTCGGTGGGCTGCCCCAGGTGCCGGAGCGCGTACGTGGGCGAGTTGCGCGAGAAGCTGCGGGAGGTGGCGCCCTCGCTGTGCGCGGATTGCCAGCGCCGGGCCGAGACGAATCCCCTGCGGGTGCTGGACTGCAAGATCCCCGAGGACCAGCCGGTGATCGCGGCGCTGCCGTCGATCCTGGAGCGGCTGTGCCCGGAGTGCGCCGCGCACTTCGACGCGGTGCGGCGCTACCTGAGCGATCGCGGCATCGCCTGCGAGATCCGGCCGCGCCTGGTGCGGGGACTCGATTACTACATGCGCACCACCTTCGAGATCGTGCACGGTGCGCTGGGTGCGCAGAACTCCCTGCTGGGCGGCGGGCGCTACGACGGCCTGGCCGAGGCCCTGGGTTCGACGGTTCCCGCGCCGGGCATAGGCTTCTCGATCGGCGAGGACCGGCTGGTGATGGCGGTCGAGGAGACGCACCCGGGCGAGCATCGGCCCGTACTCGATCTCTTCATTGCGCCCCTGGGCGAGGCGGCCTTCGCCGAAGCGGCCCGGCTGGCGGGCGAGTTGCGCCGCCGCGGCGCCGCCGTCGAGCTGTCCGATGAGAGCCGCCTGAAGCGGGCGCTGGAGGTGGCCAACAAACTCGAAGCGCGCTATGCGCTCATCCTGGGCGAGAACGAGCTGGCCGCGGGCACTTATACTCTGAAGAACATGGCCAGCGGCGAGCAGGAGAGCCTGAGCCGGGAGCAACTGCTCGAGAGATTCCAGCGTGGATCGTGAGCGATGAACGGAGAGACTGACAGACCGACCGGGGGCGTGCCGCTGGACCTGCTGGGCGAGCTGCGCCGCACGTACACCTGCGGGGAGTTGCGGGCCGAGCACGCCGGCGCCCGCGCCGTCCTGATGGGCTGGGTGCACCGCCGCCGCGATCTGGGCGGAGTGATTTTCGTCCACTTGCGGGACCGCGAGGGCGTCACCCAGGCAGTCTTCCACGCGGACGCGGATGCGGCCCTGCACCAGAAGGCCCAGACGCTGCGCGCCGAGTACGTGGTGGCAGTCGAAGGCCCCGTGGCCCTGCGCACGCCGGAAACCGTCAACCCGAGCATCGCCACCGGCGAGGTCGAGGTGGTCGCCGAGAAGCTGTGGATCCTGAACGATTCCCGCGTGCCGCCGTTCCCCCTGGAGGAGGACGTGAATGTGGCCGAGGAGGCGCGACTGAAGTACCGCTACATCGACCTGCGCCGGCCCCACATGCAGCGCAACATCATGCTGCGCTCGCGGATCGCCTTCGCCGTGCGCGAGTGCCTGTACGCGCAGGGCTTCCTGGAAATCGAGACGCCGTTCATGACGCGCTCGACTCCCGAGGGCGCCCGCGACTACTTGGTGCCCAGCCGCATCCAGCCGGGCAGTTTCTACGCCCTGCCGCAGTCGCCGCAACTTTTCAAGCAGCTCCTGATGGTGAGCGGCTTCGACCGGTACTTCCAGATCGTGCGCTGCTTCCGCGACGAGGAGACCCGCGCCGATCGCCAGCCGGAGTTCACGCAGATCGACCTGGAGATGTCCTTCCCGCAGCCGGAGCGCATCTTCCAGGTGATCGAGCCGCTGATCCAGAGGGTGTGCGCGGTGGCGGGCTACGAGGTGGCGATTCCGTTCCCGCGCTTCACCTACCGGCAAGCCATGCACAGCTACGGCGCGGACAAGCCGGACCTGCGCCTGCCGCCGTTCCATTGCGTCGAGGACTTTTTTGACGGCACGCCGCTCGTAGGCGCAGGTTTGCCGCTGGTGGCCATCCACGTTCCCAAGACCGGGGCGCTGAGCCGCAGCCAGCGCGACGAGCTGAAGGCCGTGGGCGGCAAGCTCGGCCTGCGCGTCTACGATGATGTGAAGCGCCTGGAGCGGGAGTTCCCCGGCGCGATGGCCGAGGTGCGGGCCCGCACGGGGGTGGCCGAGGAGGACCTGCTGCTGCTGGCCGGCTGGGCGGGCGAGCCCCAGGGCCACCGGCCCGAGGAAACCGTGCTCGGCGCCTGCGGGCAATTGCGCCTCGCGGCCGCGCAGACCTACCAGGACCGGCACGGGCTGTTGAACCCTGCCGACTTCCGGTTCCTCTGGATCACTGACTTCCCCATGTTCGAGTGGGACCAGGAGGAGAATCGCTGGGCGGCGGCGCACCACCCCTTCACTTCGCCGCACGACGACGATCTCGACAAGCTCTCGAGCGACCCGGCGCGCTGCCGCGCCAAGTCCTACGACCTGGTGCTGAACGGCATCGAGCTGGGTTCCGGGTCAATTCGTATTCACCGGCGCGACGTGCAGGCGCGGGTGTTCGAGGCGCTGGGGTTCAGCGAGGAGGAAGCGCGGCGACGCTTCGGTTTCCTGCTGGACGCGCTCGAGTACGGCGCGCCGCCGCATGGCGGCATCGCGCTGGGGATGGACCGCCTGGTGATGATCCTGGCCGGCGAGACCACCATCCGCGACGTGATTCCCTTCCCCAAGACCGCCCGCGGCGCCGACCTGATGTGCGACGCCCCCGCGCCCGTGCCGGAGCGGCAGCTCCGCGAGTTGGGGATCACCATTCGCAAGAAGCAGTAGGGGGAAGGCAGGCCCTGTGCTTTTGTGACCTGAGCGGGAAAAAGAGAAAGGCGGGCCGGCAAGAGCACCGACCCGCCCCGGCGCGATCAGCCGCTGTCTGACAGCGGGTTGAAAGAGCCCTTCGAACCTACAGAACGGCAGGCTAGAGCCGCTCCGACATAGCAAGCCAAGCGCACAGGAGCCCACGCCGGGCGGGCGTCACCCTGCCGACGGGCACTTCCAACAGGCGAACTAGCTGCCCGCCGCGCCGGAAAGCACGGACTGGACTTTGCTGAAAATCGTGCTGACGCTGGTCGAGATGTTCGGCATCAGCGCGCCAGCCGCCACGGCCACGAAGCCGGCCATGAGTGCGTACTCAATGAGGTCCTGACCGCGGGTGTCCTTCCAGATCTTAAGTTTCCAGATCCACTTCATACCATCACCTCCTAGTAGGGCTCATCGACCCGGACGGGGGGCCGTGACCGGCAAGACCACCTATGGGGGCGGCGGAAGTGACTTAGTCCCCACGTAGGACCCGGAGAGCGCCCGGGGCAAGGAGGGGCCCGGCCGCCGCGCCATTCGTTCCCCAGCATCTCGGCTCCCGCCAATCCTCTTCGGCCAGGATGGCGGGCGGCTTGAGCGAGAGGCTACCGCATCCCCATGCGCCCCGCCACGCGCGTGAGGATCTCCAGCGCCCGGTCCAACTGCTCGCGGGTGTGCGTGGCGGTCACGATCGTGCGGATCCGCGCCTTGCCGTGCGGCACGGTGGGGTAGCCGATGCCGGTGGCCAGCAGGCCCTCCTCGAACAGCGCCTTCGAGAAGGCGTGCGCCAGGGCGGCCTCGCCCACCATAATGGGCGTGATCGGCGTTTCGCTCATCCCCGTGTTGAGCCCCGCCGCCGCCAGCGCGCTCTTGAAGTATCGCGTGTTCGCCCAGAGCCGCTCGATGCGCTCCGGCTCCTGCTCCAGCACGTCGAACGCCGCCAGGCAGGTGGCCGCCACCGAAGGTGGATGCGAGGTCGAGAACAGGAACGGCCGCGCGCGGTGGCAGAGGAACCCGATCAGCGCGCGGCTGCCGCACACGTACCCGCCCAGCGCCCCGATGGCTTTCGAGAGCGTCCCCACCTGAATGTCCACCTGCTCGTGCAGGCCGTAGTGATCGATGGTGCCCCGCCCGTTGCGCCCCAGCACGCCCGAAGCGTGAGCGTCATCCACCATCATGATGGCCCCGTGGCGCTGCGCCACCGCCACCAGATCCGGCAGCGGGGCGATGTCGCCGTCCATCGAGAACACTCCGTCGGTGATCAACAGCTTCTTCCCCGGCGTGCCCGCCAGCTCCGCCAGCACGCGGTCGGCCGCCGCCGCATCCTTGTGGGGGAAGACATGGATCTTGGCCTTCGACAGCCGGCAGCCGTCGATGATGCTGGCGTGGTTGAGCTCGTCGGAGATGATGTGATCGTCGGGCCCCAGGACGGCGGCCACCGTGCCCGCGTTAGCGGCAAAACCCGACTGGAAGACCACCGCGGCCTCGACCTGTTTGAAGGCCGCGATGCGCCGCTCCAGCTCCAGGTGCAGGCTCATCGTGCCGGAGATGGTGCGCACCGCGCCCGAGCCTACGCCGAAACGCCGCGTGGCCTCGATGGCGGCCGCGATCAGCTTCGGGTGGTTGGCCAGCCCGAGGTAGTTGTTCGAGGCCAGGTTGATGACCTCGCGCCCGTCGAACCGGCACACCGCCTCGCAGGCGGTCTGAAGCTCGTGCAGGGTTTGATACGTGCCGGCCTGCCGCCAGCCGGCGAGCTGCTCACCCAGATACGCCAGCGCATCCATGTTGGAGACCTGGAGAATCGGGGACAGGCAGGCCTATCCAATGGGGGAAAGGCTAGCCAGTCCCCGATGTTCGGAATCAGACCCTCTCGGGCACCACGAACGGCTTCCGGTACGCTCGCGTGGAGAGCTTCTTGGCCTCGTCGTCGCCGAGAATTTCGCCGGTGGTGGGATCGACGCGCAGCACGCGCCCGACCCGGTAGGCGATGTTGCCCAGGTGCATCAGCGTGCAGGAAACGGCCGCGTGTTCGATGCCGGCGTTCAACTCCTCCATCTTGCGGCTGCGCACCACCTGAATGAAGTTGGCCCAGTTGTTGCCACCCTGCGTGCGGGCCGGCCCGGGCTGCTGCTCGCGGCCCAGGTAGGTCCAGTACTTGTTGTAGCCGTCGATCGCCAGGTAGCCGTTGGACCCGTAGAAGATGTTGCCGACCGTGCCGCCCGGCTTCTCGCCGCCAACGCCCGCCTCGTGGTTGGTGATCCAGTGCCGCGTCTCGAAGGACATCATTCTGCGCTTGCCGGCCCCGTCGAACTCGTAAAGCACGGTGAGCGTGTTGGGCGTCTCCTGGTCGTCGTCGAACATGAAGTGCCCGCCGAGGGCCGTGACCTTCACCGGGTACTTGTTGTCGAAGCCCCAGGAGCAGATGTCCAGCTCGTGGATGCCCTGGTTGCCGAAGTCGCCGTTGCCGTAATCCCAGAACCAGTGCCAGTTGTAGTGGAACCGGTTGCGCATGTACTCCCGCTTGGGCGCCGGCCCCAGCCACAGGTCGTAGTGCACGCCCGCGGGCACGGGCTCGACCGGCGTCCGCTTGATGGTGTCGCGCCACTTGTAGCACAAGCCGCGGGCGTGGTACACGTCGCCGATCAACCCCTCCTTCATCTTTTGCATAGCCTCGATGATGGCCGGGCCCGAGCGGCTGTTCGCGCCGTGCGCCACCACCCGGTTGTACTTGCGGGCCGCCGCCACAATCTGCCGCGACTCGAAGATGTTGTGCGTGCAGGGCTTCTCGACGTAAACGTCCTTGCCCGCCTGGCAGGCCCAGATGGTCATCAGCGCGTGCCAGTGGTTGGGCGTGGCGATCGAGACCGCGTGGATGGTCTTGTCCTCGAGCAGCTTCCGAACGTCGGTGAAGGCGGCAGGACGCTTCTTGGTGCGCTTCTCGACTTCGTCCAGGCGCCGGTTGAGGACACTCTCGTCCACGTCGCACAGCGCGGCGACCTCCACATTGGGCATGCGGGAATACTGGCCGATGTGCGCGCCGCCCTGGCCGCGAATGCCGACGCAGGCCACGCGCACCGTGTCGTTGGGGCTGGCCTGCTGGCTGGCGCGCAGGGCGCCCGCCACACCGGCCGAACTCATGAGAAAGAATCTGCGATCCATCGAGGATGCCTCCCTTCCGGTCTACGGACGAACTTGACCCTACTACTATAGCCGAATGGCGACCCGCCCGCCCACGGGGTATGATCGGTGGAGCCGGCATCTCCTGCTGGTCCGCCGGCGCTCTCTGACAGGAGGTTCCTATGGATGCCCCGCAAGCCCGCTTTCTGCTCAACTACCTGCTGGCGCAAGTGAAAGACGAATTCGGCACCACCAAGAAGGTGCTGGCCGCCATCCCGGAAGGCAAGAAGGACTACCGTCCCCATCCCGTGGCCAAGACCGCGCTGGAGCTGGCCTGGCATACCGCCTTGAGTGACCTCTGGTTTATTCAAGGGGTCGCCCGGGGCGAGTTCGCCATGGAAGAGCCCACGATGCCCGCCGAGATCGCCAGCGTGGCGGACTTGGTCAGCCACTACGACGGCAAGATGGGCCCGCTCATCTCCGAGGCCAAGGCCTTCACTGACGAGCAGCTCTTGAAGCCGATTCCTTTTTTTGGCGTCATGAACCAGCCGGCCGTCACCTACCTGTCGTTCATGCTGACGCACACGATCCATCACCGCGGCCAGCTCTCGACCTACCTGCGCGCCATGGGCGCCAGGGTGCCCTCGGTCTACGGCGGCAGCGCCGACGAGCCTTTCCAGCCGCCGGCGTAGGGTGAACGCCCGGGAAAATCGGGGACTGTCTCGGGTGTCCCCCCGTGGACACCCCAGGCTGTCCCCGATTTTCAGAACGCAAACATGCGCTACTCCAGCACGATCCGCCGGCCCGCGCCCGCGCCGGGTCCCGGGCCGAAAGCCTCACGGAACAGCTTGATCGCCAGCTCCCCCGAGCAGTGCGTGGGCACGGCCTCGGCCACCTTCAGCCCCTTCAGGCGCGTGATCGCGGCGTTGATCTCGTCGGCCTTCTGTTCGAGCATGTGGAACCCGCCCAGCACCAGCCGCACGGGCTGGTCGCCCCTCTGCTCAACGGCGGTCTCGACCATCCTCACCACCCCGGGGTGGCTGCACCCGGTCAGGATCACCAGGCCCTTCGGGGTCTCGATGACCAGGGCCTGCTCCGCCACGTGTGCCTGGATGATCCCGGTCGAGTAGATGCCGGGGGCGACCTGGAAGGCGCCCGCCTTCCCGGGTCCGTGCACCACCAGGCCGGGTTTGAGCGCCGCGAGGCCCGCCAGCCCGCCCGTGTGGTCCGCATGCGCGTGCGAGAGCACCACCTGCTCGATGGAGGACGGATCGATGCCGAGCTTCTTGAGGTTCCCCATGAACAAGTCCGGCTTCGTGCCGGTGTCAAACAGGATGCGGTGCCCGCCGTAGGTCACCAGGGCGGCGAAGCCCCAGTCCGGCGCCAAGCCGGCCTGTGCGGCGGTGTTGTCGTAAAGGATCTGGATCTCCAGCGGCCCGGACTGCGGCGCCGCCAGGGCCACAGCCAGCAGGAACAGAGCACTCGGACGCATCGGTCACCTCACTTTGCGCAGACGGTAATCGCCCACTCCCCAGATGCGCACCACGGTGCACATCTCGAACAGCCGGGAACGCGCCCGCTCGCCGATGCGCTCCCCCAGCGTGATCCTGTATTCGACGTGCCCTGGCCCTGGGGTGCGCTGCACCACCGTGTCGCCGGCCCCGGGATCCGGCAGATTCGTGGTGGCGATGAGCGCCTTCTTGTGATTGCAGCGGAAAGTCACGATCGCGGCCACGGTGTCCTCGATCCACTCCAGAACGCGGTGCGCCCCCAGATCGTCCAGGAGCAGGAGCTCGGCCTCCAGCGCCGAGCGATACGCTTCCCGGTCGCTGGCGCCCGCCGCGGCGTCATAGCCGGCGCGGATGCGTTCGAGCAGGTTCTGGTAGTCGAAGAAGACGCCCGCGAACCCCCGCCCCACCAGGATGCGCAGCGCCGCCACCGCCAGGTGGGTCTTGCCAGTGCCCGTTTCTCCCATCAGCAGCAGCCCGGGCTTGGCCACGTTGGGGTACTGGTGGGCGTAGGTCAGCACGTCCACCATGGCCTTCGAGAGCGCCCTGTTAGAGAGCGGGTTGTCCTCCGGGAGCACGAAATTGTCCAGCGAAGCCCTGGCGTACAGGGGTGGGATTCCCGCGCTATCGATCAAGGTTTGGGCGCGCGCCACGCCTGCGCAGCCGCATCGCTCGGCCCCCGACACGCCCTCGCGCTCCACGATGATCCAGCCCGAGCCGCCGCACCTCGTGCACACCGCTTCGGCCATGACTCATCATTATGCGTCACCGCACGCCACGTTTCCAACACGTCCCCGCGCCCCGTGCTATGGTTTGATAGATAGCAGGGGCCATGCCCGCCGAGAGCACGCAGGGAACGCTGAAGAAGTCCGGCGTGCGCCTGACCCGCCAGCGCCGCATCCTGCTCGAGCTCATCGACCGTTCCGGCCGCCACCTGGACGCCGAGCAGCTTTACCGCCTGGCCAAGGAGCGCGACCCCAAAATCAACCGGGTCACGGTCTACCGGACGCTCAAGATGCTCAAGCAGGGACAACTGGTGGACGAGCTCGACCTCATGCACTACGAGGGCGATCAGCACTACTACGAGACCCGCCTCAAGCAGGAGCACGCCCACATGGTGTGCCTGCGCTGCGGCAAGATCGAGGAGTTCTTCGGAGAGCCGCTGCGCAAGCTGCGGCGCCAGATCGAGACGCATTTCGGCTTCGAGATCGTGGTGGCGCGCACGGAAGTGGGCGGCTACTGCGCTCACTGCCAGGTCCTGCGGGTGCGGGAGATGCAGGAGGCGGCCGCCTTGCCACCCGCCCCCACGCGCGCCCTTCGCCGGAGGCGCTGATGAGCTCCGCCGAGCCCGCAGCCGCACCCCGGGCGGCCCGCCTGATCGTGATCGCTCCTTCGGGCGACCGCACACGCGTCTCCGTGCACTCCTCGCCCTTCCACCTGGGCCGCGCCGGCGACAACGATCTGGTGCTCCGCGACACCCGCATCTCCCGCCGGCACGCTCGCATCGTCCACGAAGCCGGTGACTACTTCCTCGAGGACCTGGACTCCAGCTACGGCGTTTTCCTGAACGGCGTGCGCATCACCCGTCAGAAGCTGGCCGATTCTGACGGGATCGAGTTCGGAGGCGAGGACTCCTACAGCCTCATCTTCTACCTCGAGCCCGGCACGGTGGGGCGCGCCGCCGCCGAGGCCGGCTCGAACCTGGCCCGGCTGCGGGCCACCCTGGAGGTGGCCCGGGCCCTGCAAGCCGCGCTCTCGACCGACGAGGTCCTGGCCACCGTAGTCGAAGCGGCGTTGGCGGTGACAGGCTGCGAACGGGGCTTCCTGCTGCTCCGCGAGGGAGACGACCTGGCGGTCCGGGTGGCGCGCAGCCGCAGCGGGCCGCTGTCCGCGAGCGAGTTGCAGTTTCCCACCCACCTGCTGCGGCGGGCCCTCGAGCAGCGCCGGGAATTCCTGTCGATGAGCTTCGACCCGGCGGGCGGCGGCGAGCGCAGCGTGGCCGACCTCGAGCTGCGCAGCGTCGTGGCCGTGCCGCTGGTGAGGATCCGCACCGGAGCGGTTCAGGACACCGCGGTGCTCTCTGCTGCCGACGACACGGTGGGGCTGCTGTACATGGACTCGCGGGCCAGCCCGGCCGAGCTGCCCGCCGGCAGCCGGGAGCTGCTGACCACCCTGGCGCTGGAAGCCTCGACCGTGCTGGAGAACGCCCGCCTGCTCGAGGAGCAGTGGGCGCGCCAGCGCATGGAGGAGGAACTGCGCATCGCCCGCCGCATCCAGGAAAGTCTCCTGCCGCGGTCCTGGCCCGCCGCGGGCTGGTTCCGCGCCTTCGGCTCGAATCTGCCCTCGCTTCAGGTGGCCGGGGACTTGCTCGATGTCCGCCAGGTTAGCCGCGACTGCTGGACCGCGGTGGTGGCGGACGTTTCGGGCAAGGGCATGGGGGCGGCCCTGCTGGCGGCGGTGCTGGAAGGCATGTTCCTGGCCGCGCCCTACACGCGGCTGTCCATGGAAGAGATGATGGCGCGCGTGAACCGTTTCCTACTGGATCGTACCGAGGGGGAGCAGTCCGTCACCGCTTTCTATTGCGCGGTGGATTCCGGCGGCCTGCTGCGCTGGGTCAACGCCGGCCAGCTTCCGCCCTGGCTGGTGCGTCCGGGCGGCGAACTGGAGAGCCTGCCCGCCACCGGAACGCCGTTGGGCATGCTCGAAGACGCCGCCTACGAGGCGCTCGAGACGCGGCTGGCGCCCGGCGACAAGTTGGTCATCTACACCGACGGGCTGCCCGAGGCCCAGAACCTGGAAGGCGAGTACTTCGGCCTGAAGAGGCTTCAGCAGACGCTTCGCGAGCACACGGGCGAGCCGTGCCAGCAGTTGCACGGTGCGCTGATGGCGGCCGTCGAGAGCTTCACCGGCGGCGCCCCGCAGAGCGACGACATCACGGTCGCGGTGATCGAGTTCAGCCCTTGACACAGGCAGGAATGCCTGTGCCACCGCGCACCAGGGCTGCCAGCAGCAGCGCTGCCAGCGCCGCCAGCGCCGCACCGAGCCAGAACGGAGCCGGCGGCCCCAGCCAGTGCCACAGCCCGCCAGCCAGCGCGCTGGCCAGGAAAGTCGTCAGCCCGACCGCCATGGAGTGGACGCCCAGCGCCGTCGCACGGCTTTCCTGCGGGACCAGGTCCACCACGAACGCGCGCGCCACGCCGTCGGTCAGTCCCATGTAGAGGCCGTAGACCGGGAACAGCAGCCACAGCCAGGCCGCGGACGCCGCCAGCGCAAACCCGAGGTACACTGCCGCGAACAGACTCAAGCCTGCCGCCAGCACCCCTTGGCGGCCCAGCCGGTCGGAGAGGTTCCCGGCCGGGTAGGCCGACAGCACGTAGGTCAGGTTGAAGGCGGCGAATACCAGCACAATCCGGCTCGCGGTCAGCCCCAGTTGCTGGGCGCGCAGAATCAGAAAGACGTCCGAGGAATTGCCGAGCGCGAACACGAGCGAAATCCACAGGAAGCGGCGAAACGCGGGCGCCGTGGCCAGCAGGCCGAGCCCGCCCTGTGGGGCCCGGGCGCTCTTCCGCCCCCCGGTGTCGCTCACTGCCCCCAGCAACGCCACGCCCAACACCGCCGGGATGAAGGCCGCCACGAACAGCGCGCGGTAGTCGTGGTGGAAGGCGGCCAGCAGCGGCAGGGCCAGCAACGGACCCGCCACCGCGCCCACCTGATCGGCGCTGCGGTGGAATCCGAAGGCTCGGCCGCGCAGTTCCTGGGAAGTCGAGTCGGCCAGAAGTGCGTCCCGCGGGGCCGTGCGCACGCCCTTGCCGAACCGGTCCAGCACCCGCGCCGCCAGCACCAGCGGCCAGCCGGCGGCCAGCGCCAGCAGCGGCTTCGCCACGGCCGCTAGCCCATAGCCGCCCACCACCAGGGGCTTGCGATGACCCACCCGGTCAGAGACCCAACCCGAGAAGCCCTTGAAGATGCTGGCGGTGGCCTCCGCCAGACCCTCGATCACGCCGACCACGGCCACCGGCGCCTGGAGCGTCTGCGTCAGAAACAGCGGGATCAGCGGGTAGATCATCTCCGAGGAAGCGTCCGTGCACAGGCTCACCAGCCCCAGCGCGAACACGTTGCGCGTGATGCCCGGGATGGGCGAGGGGCGCAGGGCGCGCGCATCGGGAAGGCTCATCTGCTCTCAGTATCACAGAAGGGGACAGCCTGATCTGCCCCGTTTTTCTCCGTGCACCGGCGCTCGGGTCGCAGTCCCCGCCACAGGCGCAACCTCGCTAGAATAGTGGCAACTTGGTCGCGGAAGGCAGAGGGTCAAAGCTCGTTCCAGTGGCGGCGGCGCTGGTCATCGCGGCGCAGTTCGCCTGGTTCGCGGGCGCCGGACTGCGGTCCTATTTCAGCCCGGACGACATGATGAACCTGTACGGCTCGTGGAGCCAGCCCGCCTGGAAGCTGGTGGGTGCCAATCTGCTGTACTGGTCCGGCGCCTATCGGCCGATGGGTGGCCTGTTCTACGCGACGCTGTTCGCCTTGTTCGGTTTCAACCCGCTGCCGTTTCGGATCGCCTGTTTCGCCATACTGCTGCTGAACCTGCTGCTGGTATATGCATTCACCAGGCGGTTGACCTCCTCCCGCGAAATGGCTGCGCTGAGCGCACTCATTTTCTGCTATCACCCCTATCTCTTCGGTCTGTATCTGGACACCGGCACGGTCTATGACCTGTTGTGCCTCTGCTCCTACTTCGCCGCGTTCATATACTACCTGCGTGTTCGGCAGAGCGGACGATACCTGGGCTGGCGCGAATCGTTGGCGTTTGCCGCCATCTACATCTGCGCGTTGAACTCGAAGGAAATGGCGGTCACCCTGCCGGTGCTGGTGGGCGTTTACGAGCTGGTGTATCACCCTCCGCGATCATTTCGCTGGGCGGACCTGGGGCGGTGGCTGGCGCGCGAGGGGCGGGGCGCCTGGCTTATCGGCCTGCTGACGCTCCCCTACGTGATCGGCAAAACGCAAGCCGGGCCAATGGTGGGCAACCCCGACTACCAGCCGGTGTTCTCGCTTACGGTCTTCATGCACCAGTGGGCCGACTTTCTCCAGCAGATCTTCCAGGACACTCAGCGGTTCAACACGCCAGGGGTTGTGCTGCTCTGGCTGCTGCTGCTGGTGATCGCCTGGCGCCTGAAGATACCGGCGTTGAGGTTCTGCTGGATCTACATCATCGTCAGCATGCTGCCCATCATATTCTTGCCGGTCCACCGCAGCGGGTTCGTGCTGTACATCCCCCTGGTGGGGTGGGCGATCTACGCGGCCACGGTGCTGGCGACCGCGCGTCAGCGGGTGCTGGAGTGGATCAGGCGATCATCCGGCGGGCGCTGGAAGGCGCACGCTTGGGCAACCGTCCGTCCCAGCCAGGTTGCGCTCTTTCTGGGGACGGCGGCGCTGCTGGTTCCGGTGCGTCGGCAGATCGCCCCGGACTCGCACTGGGTGCCCGAGGTGCAGTTACAGGTGAGGTCGCTGATCGAGCCGCTCAGTCGCTGGCACCCGGTGTTGCCGCCTGGGAGCCGCATTCTGTTCCTGGACGATTTCCTGCCGGCGGACGACTGGATGTTCACATTCGTCATCCGCCTCTACTACCGCGACGACACCCTGCAAGTGCACCGGCTCAAGCAACTGGGAGAGCGGCCCGGCGAAGCGGCGGTGGCCAGCTACGACTACGTGCTCACCTTCGACAGGCTCCGCCTGATCCAGGTAAGGCCCACTCGCTGAGGCGGTCCGCACGCTGCGCGCACACATCGGTAGAATTGGAGAAGACATGCCGTTCACCTCCGTCCCCGAGGCCCTCGAGGAACTGTGCGCCGGGCGCATGCTCGTGGTGGTGGACGACGAGGATCGCGAGAATGAAGGCGACCTGACCCTGGCCGCCGAGAAGATCACCGCGGACGCGGTCAACTTTATGGCCTTGCGCAAAGAGTACAAGATGGACCGATACTCACTGCAAACGCAGCTCGGGGACATGCAGGCCCTCATCACCGGGCTGGATTACGGAGCGAGCTTCGGCAT
>CAZIRH010000016.1:0-25953 GCA_964541065.1 uncultured Solibacteraceae bacterium | reverse complement strand
ACATCGGCGGTGGCGCTCAGCAGGTTGCGCTGGAGCGTGTTGCGGAAACCGTTGTTGATGGCCAGGGCGATCACCAGCGACATGACGCCCGCGGCCACGCCCAGCACCGAGATCACGGTGATCACCGAGATGACGGCCTGCTTGCGCTTGGCCTTCAGGTACCGCCGGGCAACGAAGAACTCGAACCGGGCCGGCACGGCGTTAACCGTCCAGCTCGCGCAGCCAGTCCGCCAGCCCGATGGGGCCTTCGGACCTGAGCAGTGGGAACAGAATGACGTCCCGGATCGAGCGCGAGTCGGTCAGCAGCATCACCAGGCGGTCGATGCCGATGCCCTCCCCGCCGGTAGGCGGCATCCCGTAACACAGGGCCCGCAGGAAATCCTCGTCCATCTGGTGGGCTTCCTCGTCGCCCTGCTCGCGCAGCACGAGCTGCGCGTCAAAGCGGCGGCGCTGCTCGAGCGGGTCATTGAGCTCGGTGTAGGCGTTGGCGATCTCCATGCCCGCCGCGATGATCTCGAAGCGCTCGACGAAGGCCGGCTCATCGGGCTTGTTCTTCGACAGTGGCGAGGTCTCGACCGGGAAATCGTAGATGAGCGTGGGCTGTATGAGGCGCGGTTCGGCCACCCGCTCGAACAGCTCCACCAACGCCTCGCCCGGCGTAGCCCTGGTGGAGTGCCACCTTAGCCACTCCGGGTCCTTCACCTGCTCGAGCGTGGGCCCCTCCGGGCCCTCCCAGAACTCGACTACCGCTTCGCGCATGCTGAGGCGTCGCAGTCGGCTGAAATCGAGCCGCTGGCCCTGGTAGACCACCTCCGCCGACCCGGCCGCGTCCACCGCCGCCTGCCGCAGCAGTTCCTCGGAGAAATCCATCAGGCCGCGATAGTCCGTGTAGGCCTGATAGAACTCCAGCATTGTGAATTCCGGGTTGTGCTGCGAGGAGATGCCCTCGTTGCGGAAGTTGCGGTTGATCTCGTAGACCCGGTCGAGTCCGCCCACCACCAGGCGCTTCAGGTACAGCTCCGGAGCGATGCGCAGGTAGAGGTCCATGTCCAGCGTGTTGTGATGGGTCAGGAAGGGACGGGCGGTGGCGCCGCCGTACAGCGGCTGCATCATGGGCGTTTCCACTTCGAGGAAGCCGCGCTCCTCCAACTGCCGCCGCAGCGAGGCGATGAGCTTACTGCGAGTGAGGAACACCTGGCGCACCTCGGGCGCTGCCATCAGGTCCAGGTAGCGCTGGCGGTAACGGATCTCGACGTCTTCCAGCCCGTGCCATTTCTCGGGCATCGTCAGCAGCGTCTTAGCCAGGAATTCCAGGCGCTCGACGTGCACCGTCAGTTCGCCGGTGCGCGTGCGGAACAGGTAGCCTTCGGCGCCCAGGACGTCGCCGATGTCCACCAGTTCGAAGAGCCGGAAGTCGCGCTCGGGCACGGCGTCCTGGCGCAGGTAGATCTGGAGCCGCTCGCCGGCGCCCGCCAGGTGCGCGAAGCCCGCCTTGCCCATCCGCCGGATGGTGTGCAACCGCCCGCAGATCCTGACGGAGACGCGCGGGGACAGTTCTTCGGCGCTCCTCGCGCCATAGGCGGCCCGCACCTGGGCAATGGTGTGCGTGAAGTCAAAGCGGCAGCCGTACGCCCGGTAGCCCAGCGCCTCGATCTGGCGGATGCGCTCCAGGCGCTGCCGGAAGAGCTCGTGCTCCAGGGACAAGCGGATCTCCTTCGCAGCTCAGAGGCTTCATTATAATTGACCCTTGGCTTCCATCTCCATCGTCATTCCCGCTTACAACGAAGCCCAGCGGCTGGAGGCGACTCTGGATGCGGTCCTGGCCTATCTGCGCCTCGCCGCCTTCCGGCCCTTCGAAGTGGTAGTGGTGGACGATGGCTCGACCGATGACACCGTCGAGGTGGTCGAGCGCTACCGGGCCGCCCATCCGCAAGTGCGCCTGCTATGCAATCCGGGCAACTGCGGCAAGGGCTACGCGGTGCGCCACGGAATGCTCGAGGCCGCCGGCGACTGGGTGCTGTTCAGCGACGCCGACCTGTCGGCCCCCATCGAGGAGATCGACAAGCTGCTCGCGGCCGCCGCCCGCGCGCAGGCCGCCGTGGTCATCGGGTCGCGGGCCCTGGACCGCTCGCTCATCGCCGTGCACCAGTCGCCCTTCCGCGAAAACGCGGGGCGCGTTTTCAACCTCCTGGTGCGGCTCATCGCGGGGCTGCCTTTCTGGGACACCCAGTGCGGCTTCAAGCTGTTCGAGCGCCGGGCCGCCCGCGAGGTCTTCCGCCGCCAGCGCCTGGAGCGCTTCGGCTTCGACGTCGAGGCGCTCTACATCGCCCGCAAACTGGGCTGGCAGGCTGTCGAGGTGGCGGTGCGGTGGAGCCACGCCGAGGGTACCAAGGTCCGCATGCTGCGCGACAGCCTCAACATGTTCCTGGACCTGGCCCGCATCCGCTGGCACGACCTGCGCGGGCGGTACCGCTGAGGCGGCCCTACCGCTTGACGATCACCTCGCGCAGGTGGTCCCGGGTGAGGAAGAACTTCACCGCCTCGCAGCCCTGGAACAGCTTCTCTACCCCCCGGTTGTTGAACAACTGCGCCGGCGCGCGCATGCCGCGCGGGGTGAGCGCCAGGGTGTGGGCGTCCGCGATGCGGTAGAAGTAGGTCGGCACCACTTCGCCGCGGTCCTCGCCGTGGAAAATCGCCAGCAGGTAGGCTCGCCGCTTGACGATGCGGCACAGCCGCTCCACCACGACCTTCAGCAGCGGCGGCGCCAAGTACTCCAGGGTGTCCCAGACCAGCGCCCCGTCGCAGGACTCCTCGGGCAGCTTCAGGCTCTGCGCCAGGAAGCGCTCGATGCGTTCCGGCGCGCACTGGTTGGCGTAGAAATCCCCTTCCCCGAAAACCTCATCCAGCGTGCCCAGCAGGTCTTCGGAGTACAGGCGGTGCCCCAGGCCGGTGATGAGGCCCACGTTGGCTTGCGAGGCTCCCGCCGCATCCAGAAGCAGCAGGCCGCGTTCGCCCTGGATATAGGTGAAGAACTGCTCCAGGCCGTTGCTGTGGCGGCAGTAGAGGCGATCCCTGCCGGCGCCGCTCTGCGAGTCTGGGGCAAAGACGGGCATGACGGGCCGCCAGGCCGGGCTCTACAGCTTCGACTCGATCGCCGCGACCGCGGCGCCGCCCGGCGCTTCGGCGGCCGCCGCCCGCGCCGCCACCGCGGGCTTGCCGGCCTCCGCCTTGACGATGTCGATGCTGCCCTTGAAGTAGGCGCCGTCCTCGATCATGATGCGGCCGGTCTTGATGTCGCCCACCAGCTTGGACTCCTTGCGGCTGTCTATGCGTTCGCTGGCCTCGACGTTGCCTTGGACCGTGCCCAGGACCACGACTTCCCGGGCCTTGATGCCGGCCTGCAACCTGCCGTGCGGGCCGATGGTGAGGCGGTTCTCGGGGACTTCGACGGTGCCTTCGATTTCCCCGTCCAGGTACAGGTCTTCGCGGCTGAAAATCTGGCCCTTGATGATTACCGACTTGCCGATGGAAGCCACCCCGCGCGGCACTTCCGGTTCTGCGGCCTTGGGCGGCGGAGGGGTGGGCGTAAGTACTGGCATTGGCTCTCCTCGGGTGGCTGGTTCCACCGGGGCAGGCGGTACAGGCGCCGGCCTCGGTGCAATTTCCTCATCCCTGCGTTTCCACATTCCGATGTCTCCGTGCGGAGCACAAGCTCCGGGGCGTTCCTATACATACTATATGGACGCCAGGGGTGCTGGCAATCCGGGCGGGCCCTTGCCATCCCCCAGTTTGCAGGGTGTCCCGGTAGAATAGGCCTCCAGGCCTGTTGGGGGGCACGCAACACACAGGCACGAATGCCTGTGCCACCTTGGGGCCCACGCAGAACTGGGGGAGAGCAAGGGGCGGGCCGGCTTGACAGGGCCCCTGCCGCCGAGCGAAGGTATTGACGATGAAACCGACGCGCCGAAGCTGGGCGGAACCTTTCAAGATCAAGGTGGTCGAGCCGGTCAAGCTCACCACCCGGGAGCAGCGGGAGCGCGCCATCGCCGAAGCCGGCTACAACACCTTCCTGCTGCGCTCCGAGGACGTCTACATCGACCTGCTGACCGATTCCGGCACCTCGGCCATGAGCGACTGGCAGTGGGCGGGCATGATGCTGGGCGACGAGGCCTACGCCGGCAGCCGGAACTTCTACCACCTCGAGGAGATGGTGCGCAAGTACTACGGCTACCGCTACATCGTGCCCACGCACCAGGGCCGCGGCGCCGAGCACATCCTCTCGCGGGTCCTCATCCGGCCCGGAGACCTCATCCCCGGCAACATGTACTTCACCACCACGCGGCTGCACCAGGAGCTGGCCGGGGGACGCTTCGTGGATGTCATCATCCCGGAAGCTCACGATCCGCTGAGCGAGCATCCCTTCAAAGGCAACGTCGATCTGGAGAAGCTCGCCTCCCTGATCCGCGCCCACCCCGGCAAGATCCCCTACGTGAGCATGGCCGCCACGGTGAACATGGCCGGCGGGCAGCCCATCTCGATCGAGAACCTGCGCGCGGTGCGGGAGCTGACCGCCCGCCACGGCATCCGGGTGATCCTGGACGCCACGCGGGTGGCCGAGAACGCTCACTTCCTCCAGCGCCGCGAGCCGCACCAGGCCGGGCGCTCCGTGGCCGCGATCGTCCGCGAGCTCTGCTCCCTCAGCGACGGCTGCACCATGAGCGCCAAGAAGGACGCGCTGGTCAACATGGGCGGCTTCCTGGCGGTCAATGACCAGGCGCTGTACGAGGAGGCCAGCAACCTGGTGGTGGTCTACGAAGGCCTGCACACCTACGGCGGCATGGCCGGCCGGGACATGGAGGCGGTGGCGCGCGGCATCGAGGAATCGCTCGCCGACGACCACATCCACGCGCGCGTGGGGCAGGTGCTGTACCTGGGCGACAAGCTGCGCGAGTGGGGGATCCCCATCGTGCTGCCCATCGGCGGCCACGGAGTATTCATCGACACGCGTCGCTTCTTGCCGGACATTCCCCAGGAGCACTACCCGGCCCAGGCCCTGGCGGCAGCCATTTACACGGACTCCGGCGTGCGCACGATGGAACGCGGCATCGTCTCGGCGGGCCGCAACCAGGACACCGGGGAGGAGAACAAGCCCGCCCTCGAGCTGGTGCGGCTGGCCATCCCGCGCCGCGTCTACACCCAGGCCCACATGGACGTGGTGGCCGAGTCCGTTCTGGCGGTCCACGACGAGCGCGACCGCATCCGCGGCCTGCGCATGGTCTACGAACCGCGCTACCTGCGCTTCTTCCAGGCGCGCTTCGAGCCGCTCTGAGGTGGCCCCGGGCGCCGCCAACCATCGTTAACTAGCGAGCTTGACTGACGGGAAAGTTGTGCTATCATCGAAGAAGAAATTCCTACCCACTGGACCTGGCGCAAGCCCTCCGGTGGGTTATTTCATTTTGGGGCCTTTCTGATGCCCCTCGAACCGTCCTCCAAGCGAGCCATCGCGTTTTTTGACGGCCAGAATCTCTTTCACGCCGCCCGGCATGCATTCGGCTACCACTATCCGAACTACGATCCCATGGCCCTGGCGGCCGCGCTGTGCAAACGCCAGGGGTGGGCTCTGAGCGAGGTCCGCTTCTACACCGGCGTTCCAGACCGCGAGGATCATGCGCTCTGGCACCACTTCTGGACCAGCAAGCTGGCCTGTCTTGGCCGGCGCGGAGCCACGGTCTTTTCGCGTTCTTTGCGGTACAGGAACAAGGTCGTCCGGCTGCCAAATGGCTCGGAGCACAGCTACCTCAACGGTGAAGAAAAGGGCATTGACGTCCGGATCGCCATCGACGTCATCAGTCTGGCCTGGCAGAACGCCTACGATGTGGCGTTAATCTTCAGCCAGGACCAGGATCTCTCAGAGGTAGCGCGCGAGATTCGCCAGATCGCCCGCCGGCACGACCGCTGGATCAAGATCGCCAGCGCGTTCCCAGTCAGCCCGGTCACTCCGAACCGCAAGGGCATCAACTGGACCGATTGGATCCGCATCGACCGCGCGACCTACGACGCCTGCCTTGATCCGAGAGATTACAGGCTGAAGACCCCTTCGCCGACCGGAGGGAGGCCTTGAACCACCTGCGAATTGTCTACGAACCCCGCTACCTGCGCTTCTTCCAGGCGCGCTTCGAGCCGCTGTGAGGTGGCACAGGCATTCCTGCCTGTGTCTCTGCGATAATGGTCCGGCGATGCGTCTGCTGTGGTGCCTGCTGGCCGCGTGCTGCGGCTGGGGCGCCGAACGCTGGGTGGTTCAATACTTCCATGACCAGGACTCCAGCGCCCTCCTTCTGCGCGATCTCGCATTCCCCACGCCGCAGCGCGGCATCGCCGTGGGTGAGCTGACGGAGGGGCGCCGCGCCCAGCCGGTCGCGCTCCTGACCAGCGACGGTGGAGCGCATTGGAGCCAGGTCGAAACCCCCGAAGCGGCGCGTTCCCTGTTCTTTCGCAGCGAGAGCCTCGGGTGGATGGTGACCGAAAGTGGGGTCTGGCGCACCCAGGAGTCGGGCCGGAGCTGGCGACGGCTGGCCCGTCTGGAGGGGTTGCTGAAAGTCCACTTCGTCAACGACCAGCATGGCTGGGCGGTAGGGGCGTCCAAGGCGGTCTACGAAACCACCGACGGCGGCCAGCACTGGAACCCGGTGAAAGCGGCCGCCGAGCCCAAGTCAACTCCAGAGTACACGGCCTACCGCTGCTTGGATTTTGTCGGTGACAAGCTGGGGTTGATTGCCGGCTACAGCCGTCCGCCCCGGGGCTACCGGGAACGTCTGCCCGACTGGATGGAACCCGAACGAGCGCGGAAGCGGAAGGAGTTGCCAGGGCTGATCATCTTGCTGGAGACGCGCGATGGCGGCCGCAACTGGCGCACCTCCGAGAGCTCGATGTTCGGCGTCGTCACCCAGGTGCGGCTGTCGCCACAGGGTAGGGGGCTGGCGCTGATCCGATTCCAGGATTGGTTCGACTGGCCGGCCGAGGTCCAACTGCTGGACTGGCGAACCGGACGCAGCGCCCGCGCGTTCCGCCAGGCCGACCGTGACGTTACCGATATCGCGCTCACCGATGACGGCACGGCCTACCTGGCGGGCTTCGAGCCGCCCGGCAAGCTCCCACTGTCGCCGGTTCCAGGTAAGTTGAAGATTCTACGCAGCCCGGACTGGGCCAAGTGGGAGGAGATGCAGGTGGACTACCGGGCTCTGGCTCGCCGTGTAGTGCTGGCCACTGCCCCTTCCGGCCCGGTCTGGGCGGCCACCGACACGGGGATGATCCTCAAGCTGGTGGCGGAATAGCCGAGCGTGCGAACATAATCCCAGACTTCTGTTTTATCCACAGGAAATCCGGCCCGAGCTAACCGTATCTACTTGAAAAACAAGGAGAAATACTCTAAGGAAAACCTCCCTCCCCGCGCATTTTTCGTTTGACAGATGCCGGCTTCCGAGGCAAGATGGTAGAGGTTCCAAGAGGTTCACGGAACAGCGAGCCACGAAGGACGCAACGAGCACCAAACGTTGAGCCGTCGGTGTGATCTAAAAGCCGCGCCGGCGGGGAGTGAGGTGAGATCGGGCGTTCTTCGGAGGCGGGCTTCCGAGCGGCGAATCGAGCCGAGCGCCGATCCGGCGGGATCGAAGGGTCCCAAAGGGGAGCAGAGGCGAGAGGAGCCGCTGGGAATGCCGGGTAGAGGTGCAGGAGACGGGTTGCGGGCGATGAGCTTCCCGGCCCGGGAAACCGGGCGATGGGGAGGGAGCCCAAGACCGAACGGACCTGAAACCGATCCGGCAAGGCCCTGAAGGAGCAGGCCGGGAACGTTGAGCCCGCTGAGGGGGCCCGGAGACGGGCAACCGCTGCGGGGGAGCGAAAGGCCGCTACGAAGGGCCGGTCCCGTCAGGCCGGAATGGTTGCCGCCTTCCGGAGCGTTGAGCCACGACGACTCAAGAGTCGCCGTGGGGAGCGAAGGGAGAAACGGCGAGGCCGCCTGACGCCATGCTCAGGCCGAGCATGCCGGCTGGGGAGCGAGCTGGACGGTGGGTCACTTGGAACCTCTTCTTTTTCTGGCTCAGTCTTCCTCGCCCGCTTCCTGGCCGTCCCGCTCAGTCGTGGCGACACCGGCGTCGGCTGTCACCGCTCCGTCCCCCTTGACCCGCCGCCTGTGCTTTTTCCACCGCCGGAAGCTGAACTCCTCGAGACGCTCGCGGAAGCTGACGAAGTTGAGCCGGCAGTACTCGCAGCGGTAGGGTTTCCCGCCCAGCCGCATCAGCAGGAGCTGGGTGGAGGAGGCATGGAAATCCCTGGCGCTCCAGGTGTTCAGATCCATCCGCCAGCAGGCGGGACAGCGTGCGTACCGCAGACTGGACAGCCGCCAAGTCCGTTCTACGAACCGCACGTGGCAGTCGCGGCAGCGCAAGGGGCGCACTCCCACCAGACTCCACAGCCGCTCAGAGAAGTTGCGGCGGTGAGAATAGCGCAAGTGGCGGCTACCGCAGCCGGGGCAGGCCAAGGGCATCGCAGACTACACCAACCTTTCCTAGAGAGTGTGCGGAGCGCCGGCGGGACGGGCATCGTCACGACCGCTCCTCCTCCGGCGCTGGCCCCCGGTGGGCGGCCACGTAGGCTTTCACGTATTGCCGGAAAGCCTCCTCCAGACGTACCCGTGCGCTACCCCTCTGCCGGATCTTCAGACCCTCGATCGAAACCACCATCAACAGGTCCCGGGTGGTCGAGGTGATGAAGACCTCATCGGCCCGCTCGAAATCCTCCAGCCCCAGGGCCCTCTCCCCAACCGAGATTCCCTCGACGCGCACCTCGGTCAGCAGCAGTTCGCGGGTCACCCCGGGCAGGCACCCCGAACTCGGCGGGGGGGTCCATACCTTGGAGCCTTCGCCCACGAAGATGTTGGCCGAGGCGCACTCGCTGGCCTCGCCGCGCTCATTCAGCAGCAGGACCTCGTCGAAGCCGCCGGCGTGCGCCCGCTCGAGGGCCGCCAGGTTCAGCGCCCAGGAGTTCATCTTGGCCCCCGCGTACGGGGACGCGGCAAACCGCGCGTCCCGATCCACCGCCAGCCGCGCCGCGGAGCCCCAGTCGGGCAGATCCGCGGTCAGCGCGATCAGATCGAAATCGCGCTCATTGGGCCCCTCCCACAGTCCGCCGCGGTTGCGGACCACCATCACCCGCAAGGCGGCGTTGTCGGCGCGGTTGGCCTTCACCAGGCTCAGCAACCGGGAACGCATGTAGTCGGGCTCGGACGGGAACGGCACGCGCAGCAGCGCCGCGTCCCGCGCCAGGCGGGCCCAGTGACGCTCGAAGGCGAACAACACGCCCGACGAGACCCGCAGCGTGCTGAAGACGCCCCAACCCGCCAGCAGGCCCACTTGCCCCGCAGAGAGCAGCCTAGCGCCGCACTCGCGAATCTCGTCGTTGTGGAGGACGAAGCGGTGCACTCAGCAGATATTCTACCTGAACCCGCAGCCCTGGGCATCTGCGCGGGTTACAGAAAAAGGCGCGCCAGCTCCTCCAGGTTGCCCGGAGTAATCAGGTGGAAGCGGAGGTCCAGCCGCGTCAGGGCGCGCAATTCCCGCTCCGCCTCTTCGCAGGGCAGCTCCGGACCAGCCACGTGCAACCTTCCCGCCTCCAGGTGGAAAGGCAGCAGTTTCCAGTGGCGCGCCACCTCCGCAGGCAGGACCTGAGCCGCCGAGCGCTGGATCTCATCCGGTCCCAGCCGCTCGTAGGGCAGGTTCTGCTGGAGGCTGAGCGCCTCGTAGACCGTCTCCTCCCTGAGCAGACCCATGCCAATCAGATGCTCGCCCAGCCGCCGGTACGGCGGTTTCGAATTCAGGGCGGAATCCACCTGCTCTTCGGCCAGGTAGCCCGAGCCCACCAGAATCTCGCCCAGGCGTCGCTTGTGGCACATCAGCGCCGCCCGGGAGGGGTACTGGTGCTCGGTCTTCAGCCACACCAGCGGCCGCCGCCGGGCGCGCGCCCGCCAGTAGCGCGCCACCGCCGAAACCGTGGCCGCGGAGTTGATCCAGTTGGCCCACAGGCTCCGTACCGGCACCCCCAGCGCGAAACGCCACCCGTAAATGCGGGCCACGCAGCCCGCGCGCACTCCCACCCGCAAGCACAGCAGCGCCAGCGTGGCGTGGAACACCCACCCGGACACATAGCCCGCCGCCGCCCGCGCCAGCGCCCATTCCCGCGCCGCCATCAGGCTGCCCGCCCCAGTTGCCGCGCCGTACACAAACAACAGGTTGATCAGCAGGCTGCCCGGATTGCCGATCAGCCCCTTGCGGTCGCGCCAGAACCAGTACAGTTCGGCCAGGCTGCCGCCCCAGCCGTATTTGGCCCAGCTTTGGAGAGCGATCCCGATCACCCAGCGGGTGCGCTGCCGGAGCGCGTCCGCGAAGCGGTGCGGGAACAGCTCCCGCGTGGCCAGCGGGTGGCCGTTGAGAAAGCGAATCGGAACGAAGATCTGCCGGCAGCCCAGGCTGGACAAGCGCAGACCCACTTCGTAGTCCTCAGTCAGGCAGCCGGGGTCAAAGACGCGGTTGACGGCCGTAGCGGCCAGCTTCTCCAGCGCCCCCCGCGAGTACCCGGTGCCCACGCCGTTGGAAGGCAGGAATCCCTTGAGCATGCGCCGCACGAACAGGTCCCTGCTCTGGAACTCGGCGAACTCGTCGCAGTAGACGCCGTGGGTGAGCTGGCGCCAGGGCGTGGCCAGCGGCAGCACCGGGATCTGGATCATGTCGTAGGCGTCCGCCAGGCGGTTGATCCAGCGCAGGGACTCCGGGTGGATCAGGTCCTCGGCGTCGTGCAGCACCACCACCTCGAAGCGCTCGCCGCGCTCTTCCTCGAACACCAGCATGCCCTGGAAGATCCAGTTCAGGCAGTCGCCCTTCGAGGTAGGACCGTCGTGTGGGCACACCACCATGTGCACCCGCGGGAAGCGTGCCTTCGCCTCGCGCACCGCTTCCAGCGTGGACAGGTCGTTGGGATAGGCGCCCAGGAAGAAGTCGTAGTTGCGGTAGTTGACGGCGGCCAGGTTGTGCTCCAGCATCCGGCCAATGACCTGGTGCTCGCGCCACAGCGGCACGAACACCGCGACGCGCTTCTCGGCGGCCGCCTCCAGCTCCGCCCGGCCGAGCCGGCACACTGCCCCTCCGCCGGAGAACCTGCCACGCAGCCACCGGTACACGCACGCCAGGTCCAGCACCAGATCATCCAGGCCGCTGAGCAAGACCCAGACGGCCAGCGGTACCAGACAGGCCGCTACGGAGTTGTCCAACCAGTTCATGCCCTGCGCCGGAGACGTCCCCAGTGAAATGTAGTGGCCCCAGCCCGCCGAAAATCGCTTCCAGTGTTGGGCCAGGCCGGTCCTGATCCGTGGCAGAATACGGGAATGCAACGCCTGCTGCGAACCGCCGCCTGCCTGGGGCTTCTGATTCCGCTGCTGGCCGCCCTTCTGGTGTGGGGGGCGCCCGCCGGGCCGGAAAACGACTTCTACTTCTCGATCCTCGGCGACCGCAGCGGCGGCACCAACCCAGAGGCCTACGAGCGGGTCTGGCGGGAAATCGCCCTACTGGGCCCGAAATTCATCATCAACGTCGGCGACACCATTATGGGCGGCAACGACTCCCAGGCGGCCTGGCAATGGGTGGAAGTGGCCCGCGTGTGGGAAAGATACAAGCAGTTCCCGCTGTACCTGGTGGTGGGCAATCACGACGTCTGGAGCGAGAGCTCGCGCGAACTGTTCCGCAAGGTTACCGGGCGGCCGCTCCAGTACAGCTTCGACTACCAGACGGCCCACTTCACGGTTCTCGACAACAGCCGTGCGCGCGAGCTGGGCCAGGAACAACTGCGCTTTCTCGAGGACGACCTCAAGCGGCACCGCAACCGCGCCCCCAAGTTCGTCTTCTTCCACGTCCCCTACTGGCTGGTGTTTCTGAAACTCGGCAGCGGTGAGTTTCCCCTGCACCGCCTCTGCCGCCAGTACGGCGTGGACTACGTCGTCAGCGGTCACGGGCACGACTTCGTGCGCCTGGAACGCGACGGGATTGTCTACCTGGAGGTAGGCAGCTCCGGCGCCGGAATTCCCCGGCGACCGCCCAGCGACGAGGACTTCGCCCGCGGCCGGTTCTACCACCACGTCTGGGCGCAGGTGCGGGGGCCGAAAGTCCGCTTCACCGTGAAGGAGCTGGATGGGCCGTTCGGCAAGGGTCGCATGTTCGCCGCCGAGCGGTGGGGGCCGGACGGGCCCAGGTTCGACCCGGCGGACCCGGCTCGCGCCGAGCTTTCCCCCGAGCCGCCGGCCGAGGGAAAATAGTCACACCACAGGAGAGAAACCATGCGGCGACTACTGATAGTTCTCGGCGTGCTGGCGGTGCTGGTGGCCCTGGCGCAGAAACTTCCGGACCGCAACGACGGCGAGGAGCACGGTGATGCGCCCTATCTGATCGAGGACGGCTGGAGGCCGCTGTTCAACGGCCGGGACTTCAGCGGCTGGCACGGCCAGGACGACAAGCCCCACCAGTGGATCGCCACGCGCGGAGTCATCTGGGAGCGTCTGCTCGGGCCCACGCGGCTTCAGGCGGTCCCCGTCCCGGGCGACCGCATGCTCAACGGGCCTCAGGGCAAGACCGTCAACCTGGTCACGGGCGAGAAGTTCGGCGACCTCGAGCTGTACCTGGAGTTCATGCTAGCCAAAGGCTCCAACTCCGGCGTCTACCTGCACGGCCTCTACGAGATCCAGGTCTTCGACAGCTTCGGCTCGACCGAGCCGATGAAGACCTCCGACTGCGGCGCCGTCTATCACCGCTGGATCGACAACCAGGGCGTGGGGGGCTCGCCGCCCTCCCGCAACGCCAGCCGGCGCCCGGGCGAGTGGCAATCCCTCTACCTCTGGTTCCAGGGACCGCGGTTCGATGCGAGCGGCAAGAAGATCCAGAACGCCCGCTTCATCCGCGTGCTGCACAACGGCCTCTCGGTGCAGGAAAACGTCGAGGTGGAGGGGCCGACGCGCGCGCACATGAACCTGGCTGAAGCGCCCACCAATCCCCTGATGCTGCAAGGCGACCACGGCCCGGTGGCCTACCGCCACATCTACGTCCACCCGCTGCGGCCCATCCTCAAGCGGTAGGAGGGCGCGCCGAGGCGGCAAACAACTCCGCCAGTGGCAAGGCGATCTCGGGGTCTGCCGTGCGCAGCACCCCGTCCTTGGCTTCCCGGCTGGCCTCCGCGGTGTGAACCCAGCCCCGCTGAAGGCGCGGGTCGATCACCCAGACGGAGCGCACGCCGAACTTCAAATAGTCGTCGAGCTTCTCCTGCACCTCGCTGGCGCGGTCGTCCGGCGAGAGTATCTCGACCACCAGGAAGGGCGGCGTGGTGAAGACTTCCTCGTCCGGCTCCCTGCCCAAGTACACGCACACGTCCGGCACGCGGAAGCGCGTGGGTGAAACCTGCACGCGCTGCTCCGGAAACACATGGGTGCCGTGGGCGCGCAGCAGCGCAGTGAAGAACAGAATCAGTTGCCTTTGGGTCTTGCTATGGCTTTTCTCCCCCAAGTTCCGCTCCACAATCTGGCCGTCCACGTATTCGCGGTCCCCGTCCGTGAAGCTGGTCCGCAGGTACTCCTCGACGGGAACCAGAGTGGCTGTGGCGCCCATGGACTCCATTCTAGCCCAACTCTCGCAGGTGGGCGGCGGCTAGCGCCGCTTGGCCTCCTGCCAGAGGACTTCCATTTCCTCGAGCGTGGCCTCGCGCAGCGGCTTGCTCTGCTCGGCCAGCTTGCGTTCGAGGTAGCCGAAGCGCTCGCGGAAGCGGCGGTTGGTCTGGCGGAGGGCCTGCTCGGGGTCCACGCGGAGGAAGCGGGCCAAGTTCACGAGAACGAACAGCAGGTCGCCGATCTCGCTCTCGAGTTCCTCCTGGTCGGAGCCCCGCCGGGCGGCTGCAAGCTCGGCGAGCTCTTCTTCGAGCTTGTCGAGTACCTGGTCGGCGTTCTGCCAGTCGAAGCCGATCTCGGCGGCGCGGGAAGCCACCAGCGCCGCCTCGACCAAGGCTGGCAGGTTGCGTGGCACTCCGGACAGGATGCCTTCGCCGGCCACGCCCTTGGTTTCCCGCTCCGTCGCCTTGATCTGGTCCCAGCGCCGCTTCACTTCGCCGGGCGTGTCCGCTCGGGCCGTGCCGAAGACATGCGGGTGGCGCCGGATGAGCTTCTCGTGGATGCGGTCGAGGGAGTCGCGCACATCGAACAACTGCTGCTCGGAGGCGATCTGGGCCAGGAAGACGACTTCGAGCAGCAGGTCGCCCAGTTCCTCGGCCAGCGCCTCCCAATCGCGCGCGTCCACCGCTTCGAGCGCTTCGTAGGTCTCTTCGAGCAGGTAGGGCTTGATGGTGTCGAAGGTCTGCTCGCGGTCCCAGGGGCAGCCCGCGGGCGACCGCAGGCGCGCCATGATTTCGACCAGCCGCTCGAATTTCTCGCCCGGCGACGACATGCGAGTTCCCAATCTAGCACATGGCCAGCGGGCGGCGACTACAATAGGAAAGTATGAGCGACGCCGAGACTCCCACACCCGAATCCGCGGGGGCTTCCGCGCCGGAGCCGGACGAGCAAGAGCTGCCGCTGCCTCCGGCTTCGTTCGAGTTTCTGGTGCTATCGCTGCGCTTTCAAGCCGAGATGCAGCTCGGGCTGCTCGGCTTGGGCGATGAGCCGGAGCGGCCTCAGCCGGATTTCCGCGGGGCGCGACACTCCATCGACCTGTTGGGGATGCTTCAGGAGAAGACCCGTGGCAACCTGAGCCTGGAGGAGCAGCGGCTGCTGGAGAACTCGGTCACCGAGCTGCGCTTCCGCTACGTCCAGGCCTTGGAGAAAAGCGGCCAGCAGAAGTAGATGCCGACGCCCACCGGCCCCCTCACCATCACCGTGCTGGGATCGGGCACCAGCGTGGGCGTGCCCACCATCGGGTGCCCCTGCCCGGTGTGCACTTCGCCGGATCCGCGGGACCGTCGGCTGCGGCCCAGCGTGCTGCTCAGCTATGAGGGGCGGGTCGTGGTGATCGACACCACCCCGGACTTTCGCCAGCAGGCCTTGCGCGCCGGGCTGGCCCGCCTGGATGCCGTCCTGTTCACGCACGCCCATGCCGACCACATCCTGGGCCTGGACGACGTCCGACCATTCAACAGCCGGCAAAGGGCGAGCATCCCCATCTACGGCTCGCCGGAAACGCTGGAGGTGATCCATCGCGTTTTCGAGTACGTCTTCGCCGCGCAGCCCACCGAGTCTTCGATTCCGCGCCTGGAGTCGCACCCGCTCGACGGGCAGCCGTTCGAGCTGTTCGGGCTCGAGTTTCTGCCCATCCCGGTGTCTCACGGGCAGAAGCAGATCTACGGCTACCGGTTCGGCCGGGCAGCCTACTTGACCGACCACAGCTCGATTCCCGAGGAATCTTTGGCCCTGTTAGAAGGGCTCGACGTGCTGTTCCTGGACGCCCTGCGCCACCGGCCGCATCCCACTCACACGACGCTCGAGCGCGCGCTGCGCTACGTCGAGCAGATCCGCCCGTGCCGGGCATTCTTCACGCACATCTGTCACGACCTGCCGCACGCGGCCACCGAGGGCACGCTTCCGGAACACGTGCGTCTGGCCTACGACGGGCTGGCGATCGAAGTCCGCTGATGTCTTCGGAATTCCGCATCTATCACAGCCTGGAGGAAGCCGGAGCCGGCTTCGGCCCCTGCGCGGTGACCGTGGGGGTCTTCGACGGCGTGCACTGCGGGCACCGGCGCATCCTGCGGCGAGTGGTGGCTGTGGCCGCGGAGCACGGCTGGAAGCCCGCGGCCGTAACGTTCCATCCGCATCCGGCCACGGTGGTGGCGCCGGGGCGCGCGCTGAGGCTGCTGACCACCCCCCAGGAGCGGGCGCGCCTGATGCGGGAGGCCGGCATCGCACGGATCCTGGTGGCGCCGTTCACGCCGGAGCTTGCCCGCCTGAGCCCCGAGGAATTCCTGTTGGGGATCCTGCGGGAACGGCTGGACGCCCGCGCCGTGCTGGTGGGCGAGGATTTCCACTTCGGCCACCGTCACGCCGGCGACACGCGCCTCCTGGCCGAGCTGGGCCGGCGGCACGGCTTCCTGGTCGAAGTGATCCCCGGGGTGCGGCGGCGGGGCCGCACGGTGTCCTCGAGCGAGGTTCGCCGGCTGATCGAGGCGGGCGAGGTGGCCAAGGCCGCCCGGCTGCTCGAACGCCCCTACGCGCTGGAGGGAGAAGTGGCGCCGGGCCGCGGTATCGGCTCCCGGCTGACGGTGCCCACTTTGAACCTGGCCCCTTCCGAAGCGGTGCTGCCCGCCACGGGCGTCTACATCACGCGCACCCGCTTAGGCGGCGCCGAGGAGCCGGCGCCCTGCCGGACCTCGATCACCAACGTGGGCTACCGGCCGAGCTTCTCCGGCAAGACGCTCACCATCGAAACTCACCTGCTGGAGGACTTGGGCGGGGCGCCGCCGCGGCGGATCCGGGTGGAGTTCCTGCGGCGGCTGCGCGAGGAGAGGAAGTTCGCCAGCCCCGAGGCGCTCAAAGTGCAGATCCTGCTCGACGCCGCCCGCGCGCGCCGGTACTTTCGTAAGGTTGCGGCGCGTCTGCGCGCATGATAGCGTGAAACTTAGCGCCCTCGGGGACAGAGGAATCGCCGTTCCCGATCCCGAACTTCAACAAGGAGAAGCAGAATGCCGCTAGTTTCCATGCGCCAGTTGCTCGATGCGGCCGCCCAGGGCGGGTACGCCGTCGGCGCCTTCAACGTCAATAACATGGAACAGATCCAGGCCATCATGGAGGCCGCCAAGGAGACGCGTTCGCCGGCCATCGTCCAGGCCAGCCGCGGCGCACGCAGCTACGCCCAGGACCGCTACCTCTATCACCTCATGATTGCCGCCACCGAGCTCTACCCGGAGATTCCGCTGGTGCTGCACCTGGATCATGGCAACAGTCCGGAGACCTGCAAGTCGGCCATCGAGATGGGCTTCACCAGCGTGATGATGGACGGTTCGCTGATGGCGGACGGCAAGACCCCCTCGACCTTCGAGTACAACGTCGAGGCCACCCGCCAGGTGGTGGAGATGGCCCACCCCCGCGGCGTCACCGTGGAAGGCGAGATCGGCACCCTGGGCGGCATCGAAGACGGCCACGGCGCCGGAGTGAGTGGCCTGGCACACCTCACCGATCCGGAGCAGGCCGCCGAGTTTGTCCGGCTGACCGGCGTGGACGCCCTGGCCATCGCCATCGGCACCAGCCACGGCGCCTACAAGTTCAAGGAGAAGCCCACCGGCGCCACGCTCCGCATGGACCGCCTCATCGAGATCCACCAGAAGCTCCCCCACACCCACCTGGTCATGCACGGTTCCTCCAGCGTCCCCAAGGAGCTTCAGGACATCATCAACGCCTACGGCGGGAAGCTGAAGCCCACCTGGGGCGTGCCCATCGAGGAGCTCCAGCTCGGCATCCGCAACGGCGTGCGCAAGATCAACGTGGACACCGACAACCGCCTGGCCATCACCGGCGCCATCCGCAAGGTGTTCGCCGAAAGCCCCGAGAAGTTCGACCCGCGCGACTACCTCAAGCCGGCCCGCGAGGCCATGAAGCAGGTGGTCATGGCGCGCATGATGGCCTTCGGGCAGGCCGGCCATGCGGGCGACTACCCGCCCATCCCGCTCGCGGAGATGGCGCGGCGCTACGCGGGGTAGAACGACTATTCCGCTCGCTGAAGGCGGCGTTGGTTACTGTGCCGTCCCCTGGATCAAGGACTCCGCCCAGCGCAGGACTCGCTGGGCCAGTTCGAGCGCCTGCGCAGCCACTCCATGGGGTCGCCGGGACCTTTTCGCTCAGGAGGCATAAACCACAATGCCCTCGCGGAGCGCGGGGGCCACGATTGACCCAGGTTGGTCCCCGAACGCCTCGATGTCTTCCGGGGTCAGAACGATAATGTCAACCGGCACCATGATCCCCAACAGAGTTCGATGGATCTGCTGGGCCATCCGGCGACGGTGGTCCACACTCGCCTTGATCACGAGGAAGTCCAGGTCGCTATCCGGCCCCGATTCACCTCGAGCTGCCGAGCCAAAGAGGATGATTCGCTCGGGCTGCGCCACTGCCACGATGCGTCGGATGATCTCCTGGAGCACGGCCGCTTCGGGCTGGCCTTGCCTTCCGGTCTCGGTTAGGGGGTGCACCTGCCTTTCAATTGTACACGGTCATCCTAGAGGCCGGCGCGGCTCCCAACCTTACCGCACTGGAATCTTCACTTCCGGCCCGGCGATCCAGGCTACGGTCAGTTGCACGGCCGCCAAGCCCGCGGCGGCGCCATCGGGAACCCGGAAGTCCACGCGGTAGATGTTCGTCTGGACCGGCCAGCCGATGGCAGTCCCCAGCTCCGCCGGCTGCCCGCCGACCGTCACCCCCAGCGGCGAGTTCACCACGTATTCCTTCCCTGCAATCCACTCCGGGAACGGCTTGCCGGGATCGACGCCGGGACGCGCAGGACCGAGGTTGGTCGCACTTATGACCAGCCACTCGCCGGCGCGAGCGGGCTTCTCTGCTGTGACGGGCGAGAAATCGCTACCGTGGAAGATGGCCGGACCGGCAGCGGTCGCCATCACCTCCGGCCAGTTCATCGGGATCAGGTGAATCACGTAACGTTGGGTCCCTCCGCCGTTCACGCGCCGATAGGCCGGATCCTCAGTCATCGAGGCGGATCTCACGCCGGAGGCGCGGACAACCGAAGCCTGCCCCCGTACGCCCAAGAAGGCCCCAGTCCCGCCAACGACTGCCAAGTTGATCGAGGTCGCAGTAGTCGGAGCGCCCGGGGGCGGGCCCAGAGCCGTGGTGCCGGTGGCCATGATGGTTCCTATGGGCGTCCCGTCGGGCTGAATAATCATGAACCCGGCTTGGATCTGGCAACCCCCGCCAACGTCCCCAATGGACCGGCCCGGGGTGAACACGGTTGTGCCCGCCACACGTGGCTGAAATTCCTGAACGAACAGCCCCTTGGCAGGCTTGCCATTGACCGCCACGATGTCACCCAGGGTGAGGTTCGACTTGAAGGTCACGTTGAAACCAGATGGTAAAGGAGACACGCTCGGCGAGGTCGCTTTCTTGGCCGGATCCGCCACGTCGTCCACGTAGCCGACTACGTTCTCCAGGTCGATCTCCAGAATCGTCGTGGGAGGCGTCTGGCCGCGAGCGGCCAGAACGCATACCGCGATGACGGAGATTCCCAACAGCTTGTGCATAGTCTTCATTCTCCTTGTCGGGGCCGCAGATCGGCCCTACTCTATCTACCGAGAAACGGAGGCCAAAACTGTAAGCGACTGATAGATTTCTTCCTGGCGGCCGGTGCTACAATTCCGGGAGAGGCGGAGGATGCCCCAGGAAGCTCCCCAGGAGATTACCAGCTTGCTCCAGGCATGGTGCCGGGGCGACGAAAAGGCGTTGGAGCGCCTAGTCCCCCTGGTGGATGGGGAGCTGCGGCGGATTACGAAGCGCCAGCGGGGGAAGCTGCGTCGGGACGCCACCTTGACCACCACCGCCCTGGTCAATGAAGCCTACGTGCGGCTGATCGAGGTCAGACAGACGAGCTGGCAGCACCGGGCCCACTTTTTCGCCCTCTGCGCCCGGGTCATGCGCGGCATCCTGGTGGATCACGCCCGCGCACACGGTTCCCCCAAGCGAGGGGGAGGGGCGCTGCACGTTCCGCTGGATGAAGCTCTGGTTGTCTCGCGGGAGCGCAGTTCGGACCTCGTCGCCATTGATGACGCGCTGAATGAGCTGGCGAAGATGGATCCGCGCAAGGGACGGGTAGTGGAACTTCGTTTCTTCGGCGGGCTGACCGTTGAGGAGACGGCCGAGGTGTTGAGTGTCTCGGCGGAAACGGTGCTGCGGGACTGGCGGCTGGCCAGGATGTGGCTGGTGCGGGAGCTAAGCCGGGGGGGACCTGATGTTCCCGGCGCGATGGCAACAGATTGAAGAGCTCTGCGAGTCGGCCCTGCGGGTCGAACCGGCCGACCGGGGTGCGTTCCTGGCGCAGGCGTGCGCCGGCAACGAGGCTCTGCGCCGGGAGGTCGAGTCGCTGCTGGCCTGCGAGGCAGGGGCCGAGCAGTTCATGCAGGTTCCGGCGCTGGAGCTGCTGAGGGGCGGGCAGCATCCGGCGCCGGAGCGGCTCCCTGCCGGGTTGCAGATCGGCCCTTACCGGGTGGTGGCTTGGCTTGGGGGCGGGGGCATGGGGGAGGTCTACCAAGCGCGAGACCCCCGGCTGGAGCGCGATGTCGCCCTGAAATTCCTGCCCGCGGATTCTTCCGGCGACCCCAAGGCCCTGGAACGGTTCAAGCGCGAGGCCCGAGCTGCCTCGGCACTGAACCACCCGCACATCTGCACGCTGTACGACATCGGGGAGCACGAGGGAAGGCCCTTTCTGGTGCTGGAACTCCTTGAAGGCGAGTCGCTGAAGGAGCGGCTGGCCGCTGGAGCGCTCCCCCCGGCTGAAGTGCTGGCCCTGGCCATCCAGATCAGCGACGCGCTGGAGGAGGCACATTCGAAAGGCATTGTCCATCGGGACATAAAGCCAGCCAACGTCTGCATCACACGGCGCGGGGAAGCCAAGATCCTGGATTTCGGTGTGGCGAAGCTGCTCGGCGAGCGGCGCGTGCCGGAGAGGGAGCCGGGCGCTACGGCCCAAGCGGTTCCGGCCGGCCCGGAGACCATCACCATGCACGGGATCGCCATGGGCACAGTGGCCTACATGTCGCCCGAGCAGGCGCGCAGGGAAGAGGTGGATGCCCGCACCGACCTGTTCTCCTTCGGCGCCACCCTTTACCAGATGGCCACCGGCCGCCTGCCATTTCAGGAAGCCAGCGCCGAGTTGACCTTGGAAGCCATTCTGCGCAAGCAACCCTTGAAGCCGCGCGAGTCGAATCCGCGGCTACCGCCCGAACTCGAACGGATCATCTTGAAGGCGTTGGAAAAGGATCGCGCCCTCCGCTACCAGAGTGCTTCCGAAATGAAGGCCGAGCTTGACCGGCTCAAGCGGGCCAGCGAGCCGGCTCGAAAACCGGCCAGGCGATGGATGCTGGCCGCGGCGGTGGTGGCGATCGCGATCCCGCTTTACCTGCTGCGTCGTCAGGGCGCTCCCGCCGAAGCGCCTTCCACGGTCCGGTCGGTGGCGGTGCTGCCGCTCGCCAACGCCTCCGGCGACCCTCAGCAGGAGTACCTCGCCGACGGGCTGACCGACGCTTTGACCGGCAGCCTGGGAAGGATCAGCGCCCTGCGAGTGATCTCGCGAGCGTCGGCGATGCAATACAAGGCCACGAAGAAGCCGCTCTCCGAGATTGCCCAAGAATTGAAGGTGGATGCGGTGCTGCGGGGTTCGGTGGCGCGGTTCGGGTACCGTGTCCGGGTCAGCGTGCAGCTCATCCACATCCCAGGGAACCGGCAATTGTGGGCCGAAACCTACGAGCGCGACCTCAGCGATGTTCCCACTTGGCAGAGTGAAGTGGTTTCCGCCGTCGTCCGCGAGGTGAAGCTGAAGGTCACCCCGGCGGAAGCCGCCCGGCTGGCTGGCGCGCGCCCGGTTAACCGCGACGCCTTCGAGGATTACCTGCGGGGCCGCCACTGGTTGAGCAAGCGAACCGAAGAAGCCATCCGCAAGGCTATTGACCACTTTCGGAGAGCCATTGACGAGGATCCGGCCTACGCCCCGGCTTACGCGGGCCTGGCCGACTGTTACAACCAGCTCGGGACCGTGCTGATCGGCTCGCAGCCGCCTTCGCAGACACGTCCGCTGGCCGTCGCCGCGGCTGCGAAGGCGCTGGAGATCGACAGCGAACTGGCCGAAGCCCACGCCGCGCTGGGTTTTGCCAAGCTCTACGACTGGAACTGGTCCGGCGCCGAGCAGAGCCTCCGCCGGGCTATCGAACTCAATCCCAGCTACGCGCCGGTGCGCATCTGGCACGCCAGCTATCTGATCTGCACCGGCCGAACGGAGGAGGCTATCCGGGAGGCCGGCCGGGCCCGGGAACTAGATCCGCTGTCGCCCATTGTCACCACGCAGGTGGGCTGGATCCTCCACCACGCCCGGCGCTACGACGAAGCGATCCAGCATTACCTGAGGGTCCTGGAGACGGACCCGAACTTCCTCTGGGCGCTCTGGCAGCTCGGTCAGGCCTACACTTACATGTCCAGGTTCGATGAGGCCATCCGGACGCTGGAAAAGGCCGCCGCGCTATCGGGGAGAAGCCCGGCCGTTCTTGGGATGCTGGCATACGCCTACGGCTCGGCGAGGCGCTCGGCCGAAGCGCGCAAGCTGGTGACGGAGCTGACCGAGCTGTCGCAGCGGCGGTATGTCCCGCCGGCCTCCGTAGCCTGGGCTTATTTCGGGGTTGGCGACAGCGATCAGGGTTTTGCGTGGTTGGAAAAAGCCTATCAGGAGCGCTCCAATGCGCTCGCGTATCTGCCGGCGTCGCCGGTGCTTGACCTGGTCCACTCCGACCCGCGCTACCAGAGCCTGCTGCGCCGCATCGGGCTGGCGGAGTAAGCCGCGAAGATTCCCCGCACCGGGATCTTCACCTCCGGCCCGGCGATCCAGGCGGCGGTCAGCCCGAGAGTGGCGATGCGGGCGGCGACCCCAGTGAACGCGTGGACGCTGGAGAAGCGCCGCTGAACCCTTGGGTATAATGCCGGTGGAGAGCAAGGATGGATCTTTCCCCCGGCAAGTTGGAGCGCATGAAGCGGCTGGCCCGGCCCGACGGCGTCATCGCCGCCCTGGCCATGGACCAGCGCGGCAGCCTCGAGAAGATGCTGGCCCAGGCCAAGGGCTGTGACCGCCAGGACATCACTCCGGAGATGATGGCCGAGTTCAAAACTGCGGTGAGCAGGATCCTGAGTCCCCACGCCAGCGCCATTCTGCTGGACCCCGAGTACGGTCTGGCCGCGGCCCAGAAGCGCAGCCCGCGCACCGGTCTGCTGCTCTCCTACGAGAAAAGCGGTTACGACAACCAGCGCCCGGGCCGCCTGCCGGATCTTATCGAGAACGTCTCGGTGAAGCGCCTGACCGAGGATTTTCGCGCCGACGCCGTGAAGGTCCTCCTGCACTACTCGCCGTTCGAGGAAGCCCGCATCGACGGGCTGGCCGTCAACGACATCAAACACGCCTTCGTCGAGCGCATCGGCGCGGAGTGCGAGACCTACCAGATCCCGTTCTTCCTGGAGTTCGTGGGCTACGATGCGGCGGGCGGCGACGAGAAGGGCTTCGAGTACGCCCGGATCAAGCCGGAAGTGGTGACGCGCAGCATGGCCGAGTTCTCCAAGCCTCAGTACAAGGCCGAGGTGCTGAAGGTGGAGGTTCCGGTCAACCTCCAGTTCGTGGAGGGCAGCGGAGTCTACCAGGGGCAGAAGGCGTACTCGCGTGCCGAAGCGATGCAGCACTTCCGCCGTGCGGCCGAGGCGGCCGGGAAGCCGTTCATCTACCTGAGCGCGGGCGTCAGCAACCGGCAGTTCGTCGAGTCGCTGGAGTTGGCCGCCGAGGCGGGGGCCGATTTCTCGGGCGTGTTGTGCGGCCGCGCCACCTGGCAGGAGGGCGTGCGCCGGTATGCGGAGGGTGGCCTGCTAGCGCTGGAGGAGTGGCTCCTCCAGGCGGGTGTCCAGAGCATCAACGCCGTGAACGCGGCGCTGGGCCTCGCCCAGCCCTGGCACGCCAAGCCGGGCGGGTAGCCTGTAGCGCGTGGCCTTTAGCTCGTCGGCGGGCGCGCGTCCGAGCCGCCTGGCTACCGGCTACGAGCTACCGGCTACCGGCTGCGCCAGCAGGTTGTCCAGCTTTTGCAGCAAGTCCCGGGGCTGCAGCGGCTTGGAGACGTAGTCGTCCATGCCGGCCTCCAGGCAGCGCTCGCGGTCCCCGGTCATGGCGTGCGCGGTCAGCGCCACGATGGGCAGGTGCGCCCCGGTCTGCTGTTCCTGCTGGCGAATCCGGCGTGTGGTTTCGAAGCCATCCAGGCCGGGCATCTGCACGTCCATCAACACCGCGTCGAAGGGCTCTTCCCGGAGCGCCACCAGCGCCTCCCACCCGTCTGCGGCCGCTCTCACCGAGCAGCCCCACTTCTCCAGCAGATGGACCGCCAGCCGCTGGTTGACCAGGTTGTCTTCGGCCAGCAGAACGCGCCAGCCTCTCTGTACCGCGGCCGCGCGGGGAGCGGCGGCCGCGCGTTTGACTTCCTCGACGCCCGGCAAACCCAGGGCCGTCAGCACGGCCTCCAGCAGTTCCGTCTGGGCGACCGGCTTGACCAGATGCGCGGCGACCTCCAGCTCCCGGCAGCGCAGGGCGTCGCCCCGGCGGTCGGCCGAGCTGAGCATCATGATGGCAGGCCCCTCTGGTGCAGACTGCCGCCGCAGGGTGTGGAGCAGCGTCAGGCCACTCATCTCCGGCATCTGCGCGTCGATCAGCAGCAGGTGAAAGGCCTCGCCGCCGGCCCGCGCCCGCTCGATGGCCGCCAGCGCCTCGTACCCGGAAGCCGCCAGCGCGGGTCTCATCCCCCAGCCCCCCAGCAGCTCCTCCAGCACAAACCGGCTGGCGGGGCTGTCGTCCACCACCAGCACGTGCAAGCCCCGCAGGCCTCCCGGCGGCGCGGGAACCGGCTCGGCGCCCGCCGGGAGTCCGGTACGAACCACGAAATGGAAGGTGCTGCCGTGGCCCAGTTGGCTCTCCACCCAGGTCCAGCCCCCCATCATGCGCACCAGTTGCGTGGAAATCGCCAGGCCCAGCCCGGTGCCGCCGTAGGTGCGGCTGATCGAGCCATCGGCTTGCACGAAGGCCTGGAAGATGCGCTCCTGGTTCTCCGGGGCGATGCCCACACCGGTATCGGCCACCGAGCAGTGCAGTCGCATCTCACCCGGGCTCCGCGACTCCAGGCCCGCTTGCACGACGATCTCGCCCCGCTCGGTGAACTTGATGGCATTGCCCACCAGGTTGACCACTACCTGCCGCAAGCGCGCGGGATCGGCGATGATCATCTCCGGCACCTCCGCGCGCAGGTGGTACACCAGTTCGAGGTTCTTCTGGTGGGCCCGCAGCGCCAGCGCCTTCATGGTTTCGTCCAGCAGTTGCCGCAGGTTGAACTCCACCGGGGTCAGTTCTAGCCTTCCGGCCTCGATCTTGGAGAAGTCCAGAATGTCGTTGATCACCGTCAGCAGGGACTCGGCGGAGCTCTTCACCATGCCCAGGTAGTCCCGCTGCTCGGCCGTCAGGTCGGTCTCCAGCGCCAGGTCGGTCATGCCGACGATGCCGTTCATCGGCGTGCGGATCTCGTGGCTCATGTTGGCCAGGAACTCGCTCTTCAGGCGCGCCGCCTCTTCGGCCCGGTCCTTGGCCACGCGCAACTCGGAGTTCAGGCGGACCAGGTCGGCAGTGCGCTCGGTGACCTGCTCCTCCAGGTAATCGCGCTGGCGGGCAAGCTGGGTGTCCCGCTCCTGGATCTGGGACAGCATCTGGTTGAAAGCGTCGATCAGCGTGCCCAGCTCGTCCTGGCTGTGCTTGGCCGCGCGCACCGAGTAGTTCTGCTCGGAGGAAACCTGGCCGGCCGTGCGCGCCAACTCCAGAATGGGACGCGAAATGATCGTTTGGAGCCGGGACGACAAGGCCCAGGCGGCCAGCGAGCACACCGCCATCAGCAGCGCCACTATCCCCAAGTAGCGCTTCAAGCGCGCGCGCACCTCGCCCAGGTCGGCCTCCACGTAAATGGTTCCGATCATTTCGCGGTTGAGGACGATGGGATGGAACACGAGCAGACGGTCGCCCTCGAAGAACTGACCAGCCGGGCGCGGCCGCGCCGGAAAGGCCGGGCGCGCGCGCGCGTCGCGGGTGTAGGCGGAAAACAGCCGGCCCGCTTCGTCGT